>JBIKWH010000273.1:0-3723 GCA_044356435.1 Vicinamibacterales bacterium | reverse complement strand
AACGCGCCGCGCTCATGGCCTAAGAGTTCGCTCTCCAGCAGGTGCTCCGGCAGGGCCGAGCAGGTGATGTTGACGAACGCGCGCGTCGCCCGGTCGCTGTTGTAGTGGATGGACTTGGCCGCCAGGTCCTTGCCGGTGCCTGTCTCCCCGGTCAGCAGTACGGTCGACGCCGGGCTCACAGCCACGCGCCGGAGCATCGTCTTGACCGCGTCCATGCTGGGCGAGTTGCCGATAATCGCATCGAAGCTGAACTCGCGGCCGACCGAGGTCCTGAGCGACTTGACCTCGCGCCTGAGGCGACTCGTCTCGAGCGCTTTCTCGACGAGCAGCGCCACCTCATCCACATTGAAGGGTTTGTTGATGTAGTGGAACGCGCCGAGCTTCATGGCCTCGACGGCGTTCTCCACCGTCGAGTGCGCCGTCATCAGAATGACCAGGGTGTCGGGATAGAGCTCCTTGACCTTCCGGAGTACCACCAACCCGTCTGAATCCGGCAGGCGGTAGTCGAGCAGGATGAGATCGACGGCATCGCCGACCTGATCGAGCGCGGCCGCCGCGGTGCCGGCCTCGAGCACGGTGTACCGGTCCTGCGCCAGCCGCTCGCGCAGTGACCAACGGACGAGCGCTTCATCGTCGACGACCAGGACCGTGGCGTTCGCCATGAGTCCGTAGTATACCGGCGGGGAATTTTCCAGACTGATCGCGGACGTTTTCATCGACAGCCCTCGTTGCAGCGGTCTGGGGCGTCGACGGAGCAATTCCCGGGCCGCCTGTGCGCGCCGCTCCGGGTTTCCGGTTATCGTGGCCGACATGCGTCCGTCGGCCGCGTCACAGCTCAGCCGCTACCTCCTCGGCGCCAGCGCTCCGCTGACGGCCTGTGTGTTCCTGATCGACCTCTACACGCCGGTCGAGTACTACGTCAGCGCCGGCTACATCCTCGTGATCCTGCTCGGGCTCGGGATCAACTCACTGCGCTATCCGGTCATCGCCGCCACGGCGAGCACGGCCCTCGTGCTGGCAACGATCTGGCTTCACGGCACGCCCCTGCCCGGCTCTGCCCTCGTCAACCTGCCGCTGATTCTCTTCATCCTCTGGGTCAGCGCCGCGCTGCTCGTCCGGCTTCGGCGCATCGAGACCCACTCGGCCACGCAGGTCGCCCGGTTGGAGGAGTTGCGTCACGCGCTTGACGAAGCCGCCATCGTCGCCACCACCGATGTCCGCGGCCGCATTACCGCCGTGAACGACAAGTTCTGCCAGATCTCCCAGTACTCACGCGAAGAGCTGCTTGGGCAGGATCACCGCCTGATCAATTCGGGCCTGCATCCGAAGGCCTTCATGAAGCAGCTCTGGCAGACGATCGGGCGCGGCCAGATCTGGCACGGCGAGATCCGCAACCGCGCAAAGAACGGGTCGACCTACTGGGTGGACACGACGATCGTGCCGTTTCTCGACGCGGGTGGCCGGCCGTACCAGTACATCGCCATCCGCAGCGACATCACCGAACGCAAGCTCGGCGAGGAGCGCCTGCGCGACCAGGAAGCGCTGGCCCGCGTCGGTCAGCTTGCGGCCATGGTGGCGCACGAGGTCAAGAATCCCCTCGCCGGCATCAAGGCCGCGCTCCAGGTGATCATCGGCCGGCGTCCGCAGGGCGACCCGGACTCGGCCGTGATGCACGAGATCATCGAACGCGCCGATGCCCTGAACGACCTCATCTCGGACCTGCTCCAGTTCTCGCGGCCGCGGCCCCCGCAGCTCCATGTCCTGGAACTGCGCGGCGTGGTCGAAGAGGCGCAGACGCTGCTCCGCCGCGACCCGGTGGGCGCCGGGGTCACCTGCTCCCTCACCGGGCCGGCCGTCGTCGTCCATGCCGATCGCGCGATGCTCCGGGCGGTCTTCTCGAATCTGTTCATCAACGCCGCGCAGGCCATGGGCGGGAGCGGAACGCTGGGCATCGAGCTGACCACGGAACCGGGGCGCGTTCAGGTGGCGATCCGGGATTCCGGGCCGGGCATTCCGGAAGACGTGCGCGGGCGCGTCTTCGAGCCGTTCTTCACGACAAAGTCCCGTGGTGGCGGGCTCGGGCTGGCCATCGCGAAGCGGTCCGTCGAACTCCACGGCGGGACGCTGACGCTCGAGTGTCCGCGCGACGGCGGCACCCTGGCGCTCGTGACACTCCCGGCGCAGATGCCGCCGACGGACTAAGGGCTCGCACCGGAATAGGGTTGCCACCTCGGCCGCCGATGCATCCCGCCGGGCGGCGTTGCTCGTCGCTTTCATACACCCGGTATGCGCGCTCCTCGCGCCTAGCCGGGCGGGCGCCTCGACGCCCGAGATGGCAACCCTATTCCGGTGCGAACCCTAAGCGACCGGAGTCGACCCGGCTAGGGCACGACGACCACAACCGCGCGGGTCCGCTCGAGTACGGCGCAGGCCACCTTCCCTGCCGCGTCACGCGCGCGACCGAGAATGACCAGTCCGACGTCGTCCTTCTGCGTCACGCGGACGATCGCCTCGGCGACGTCGCCCTCCAGCACAAGCAGCTTGGCCCCGCGGCCACCGGGAATCTCGTGTGCCAGCGGAGTCATCCGCTCGCGGATGAGCACGTGATCCGTCCCGGCGTCGGTGACGTGCAGCAGCATCGGCCGGTGCGGTGAACCCGAGCCGAGCACCCCCGTGACCGCCAACTGAGACGCGGCGCCGGACTTCAGGTCGACGGGCACCAGGACGATGCCGAAACGCGGAATGGTGCGGGCGCCGACCAGCGCAGCGATCTCGGGGTCAGACGGCGGAACGATCGCGACCGGCACCGTGGCGTCTTTCAACACCTCTCTCGCCGTCGAGCCGAGGATCGCGCGGGTCAGGGCTCCGCGGCCCCGCGTGCCCATCACGATCAGACTCGCCCGTTCCGCGACGGCCTCGCGGAGCACCACTTCCGCCGGCGCCCCCCCCAGCACGCGCGACTCCGTGCCCGCCCGGTAGCCGACGCCGCCCGGCAGGCCCTCCATCATGAACTCCGCCAGGGCCTGTCGGGCCTCAGCCTGTTCGCCGTCGGTCCCGGCGGCCCGCGCGTCGATGCGGACCACGACGAGCTTCGCCTTCAGGTGTTCGGCCAGGCCAGCGGCCGCGAAGGCCACGGCGGGCGCATGGGAGGAATCATCGACGGCGCAGAGCACCGTCCCGGTCACGGCTTCAGACATCGCGTCTCCAGCCGCCGCGCATACAGCTCGACCGTTTGTCGAGCCGCCGCGGCACGCACGCCAACCTTAACACCCGTCGCGCCCCGGTCAGCGCAGCAGGTCGAACTGCTTGACGTACTTGACGATGAACGAGCGATTCACCGGACCGAGCCCTTCGAGACTCTCGGTGTCGTTGTAGACCACGAAGAGGCCCGTGCCCGCGGTCTCCAGCCAGTGGAAGCGCAGGTTCGTGGACCAGCGATGCGTGGCGTCGTTGTACTGGATCAGGCTCTGGACGAAGACCGACGGCGTGAAGTTCTGCGTGATGCGCACGCTGCCGAGGTTGGTCTGGAAATCACCCTGCGGGAGGTCTATGCGGCGGTGCGTCCACGTCATGTCGAACAGGAACGAGCCGCCCTGCCGCAGGATCGTTTGCACCTGCTGGCTGTTCTGGGTGCCCGTGTAGAACCGGCCCACATCCCATTGGTGCCGCAGGAAGACCGGCCTGCGACGGTCCGTGTTGGAGCGCAGCGTGAAGCGCACGCCG
>JBIKWH010000018.1:0-12972 GCA_044356435.1 Vicinamibacterales bacterium | reverse complement strand
CGGAGTGGGACACCCCGGTCGTCGGCGCGGCGTTCGAGATGCCTCCAGTGCCGGGTCCGGAGGTATACAACCCGCGCGCCAGGCGCGCGGCGAAGGGCGCCGCCGCTTCCGCCGCCGCGCCAGTCGTGCCAGGGCGACGTGCACGGGACTGGCCGGAGGCGCTCGCGCTCCGCATGACCCTCGAGGATCCGGAGTCCGCGGCCACAGGCAGCAACAACTTCGCGGTCTCGGGCGCGCACACGGCGCACGGCGGCGCGCTGCTCGCCGACGACATGCACTTCCCCATCCGCGTGCCGAACGTCTGGTATCGCGCCGCGTTCGAGTGGCCCGGTGAGGAGGGCGCGCCCAACCGGCTCGACGGCGTCACGCTTCCCGGCGTTCCGACACTGGTGGCCGGCAGCAACACGCACGTGGCGTGGGGCTTCACGACGACCTTCGGCGACTGGAGCGATGTCGTGCTGGTCGAGCGCGACGCTGCGGATCCAACCAGCTATCGCACACCCGACGGCGTTCGTGCGTTCACGCGGCATGAAGAAGTGATTCACGTCGCCGGGCAGCCGGATGTGGCGCTGCCGGTGGAGTGGACGGTCTGGGGTCCGCTGCTGAAGCCGGATCACAAGGGCCGGACGCGGGCGATCCGCTGGATGGCACACGACCCCGTCAAGGTCGCGTCGTCACTGCTGCCGATGGAAGCGGCCCGTACGCTGGAGGAGGGACTCGCCAGCGCGGGTGACGCCGGTACTCCGGCCTTCAACCAGATCATCGCCAGCCGCGACGGCCGCATCGCGTGGACGGTCTACGGGGGCATGCCCAGACGCCAGGGCGTCGACGGGCAGGTGCCGTCGTCCTGGGCGGACGGCACGCGCGGCTGGCGCGGCTATCTGACGGCCGATGAACACCCACGCGTCGTGGATCCGCCGGATGGACGGCTCTGGACGGCGAATGCCCGCGTGGTCGACGGCCCGATGCGGGACCTCATCGGCGATGGCAGCTACGAGATCGGCTCCCGTGCCCGCATCATCCGCGAGCGTCTGCGCGCGAAGGAGCGCTTCGAGCCGCGTGACCTGCTCGCGATCCAGCTCGACGACTCCGCGCTCTTCCTCGAGCGGTGGCGGATCCTCCTGCTGCGGGTGCTCGGCGGACCCGGTACCGGATCCGACCCCAGACGCGCCACGCTGCTTTCGCTGGTCGAGCACGACTGGAACGGCCGCGCCGCTCCCGAGTCGACCGGCTACCGCTTCACGCGCGCGTTCCGCGACCGCGTCTCCCGTTCGGTCTTCGCGTTCCTGCTGGCAGAGTGCAACCAGGCGGACCCGAGATTCGACTTCAGCATCGAACGCAAACGGGAAGGCCCGCTCTGGGCGCTCATGACCGAGCGCCCGCTGCACATGCTCGATCCGGCCTACGCGACGTGGGATGCGTTTCTCGTGGCAGCCGTTGACGCCGTCATCGCGGATGCCGAGACGACGTTCGGCCCGGACCTGACACAGCGGACGTGGGGTGAACTGAACCGGACACGCTACCGCCATCCGCTGAGTGCGGCGCTGCCCTGGCTCGGCCGCTGGCTCGACATGCCCGAGGCGCCGACGCCCGGCGACCTTTACACGCCGCGGATGGCCTACGGCACCGACTCCGCATCGGAGCGTTTCGTTGTCTCCCCGGGGCACGAGGCGGAGGGCCTGATGCACATGCCCACCGGCCAGAGCGGCCACCCGTTCTCGCCCCACTACGCGGACAGCCACCCCGCCTGGGTCAGCGGCGAGCCGACGCCGTTCCTGCCGGGCCCGCCGGTGCACCTGCTGACGCTGACGCCGTAGACTTCGCCGATGAGAAAGACGACCGGACCGCCCCCCAGGACTTTCTCCGCGTATCTGAAGGCGCTGCCCGCGGACCAGCGGGCGGCGCTCGAACGCATCCGCACAGCCGTGCATGAGATCGAGCCGGACATCGAGGAGTGCATCAGCTACGGCCTGCCGACGTTCAAGCTCGGCGGCAAGACTGTGCTGCACATCGGCGCGGCGGCGAAGCACTGCGCCATCTACGGCGCCGTCGGAACCTTCGCGGACGCGCTCGCGAAGTATGACGTCAGCAAAGGCACGATCCGGTTCCAGCCGGAGGCGCCGCTCCCGGTAGCGCTCCTGCGAAAGTTGATTCGAGGGCGCCTCGCCCGCCTGGCGACCGCCCCGCGCGCGTCCTGAGCGCCCTGCGGCATTACGTCGCACGATCGCGTGAAGACCGGCTGACAGAATGGCGTGATGCGACGCATCGCACTCCTCCTTGGCCTTCTGACCGTTTCCGTCGGCGTGCACGGCGGGGCGCGCGGGGATGCGACCGAGCCGCTGGCAAGTCCTGCGGGCACGTCCAGCGGCATGTACAACCTGGCCACGGGCGGCGACGGACGCGTGTATCTCTCGTGGATCGACCCTGCGGAGACCGGCGGCCACGCCCTGCGCTTCTCCCGCCTGGGCGAGCGGGGCTGGGAGCCGGCGCGCGACGTCGTCCGCGGCACGGGCTGGTTCGTGAACTGGGCGGACCACCCGTCCGTCACGGCCGTATCGTCCGGACGCCTCTTCGCCCACTGGCTCGAACACACAGGCGCCAAGACCGGCGTCTATGGATATGCCATCCACGTCCGGACCTCGACGGACGGCGGTCGCACGTGGGCGGACACCTTCGACGAAGGCACGCGCAACGTCAAGGACTACTCGGGCTTTCTGACGTTCCTGCCCGCGCGGGACCAGGTGCACGCGGCGTTTCTCACGCCGCTCGCGCCGGACGACCACCCGATGCCCGACGCCCACGAGCACGACCACGTAAAGACATTCGGGATCGTGACACTCGGCCCGGACGGACGTCCGCGGTCGCGCGAGATCGTGGACAGCAGTACGTGCTCGTGCTGCTCGACGGACATGACGATGACGTCGGCCGGACCCGTGGCCGTCTACCGCGACCGCGATGCCGGCGAGGTTCGCGACATCTCGATCGTTCGGTCCGTCCGTGGAACGTGGACCGCGCCGGCGCCCGTGCACCGGGATGGATGGGTAATCAAGGGCTGCCCGACCAACGGTCCGGCTGTCGCCGCCGCGGGCGCACGCGTCGCCGTTACATGGTTCACCGGTGCCCGGAACCAGCCTGCCGTGCATGTAGCCTTCAGCGAGGATGCCGGCGCCACCTTCGGTCGCCCGATTCGCGTGGATGACGGCACTCCGACGGGCTGGCCCGATGTCGTGATGCTCCCCAGCGGCCGGACGCTCATCAGCTGGCTGGAGCGCACCGCGACCGGCGAGGGCGAGATCCGGATGCGCGAGGTGACCGCGACATCCCGCGGGCCCGCCATCCGTGTGGCGGTGGCCGACGCCGGCCGCGCAACCGGAATCCCGATGATGACGGTCTCGCCACGCGGTATCGTCGTGGCGTGGCGCAAGGGCGGCGTGCAAACCGCACTTGTGCGGCCAGCCGCGGTGCCACGACCCTGAACCCCATGCCGTCAGTCCGGTCAGGCGCCTCCGTCGCCCGTACCGGCAGCACCGTGCTGCCGTGGCTCGTGCGTCTCCGCTGGGCCGCTGTCGCCGCGATCGCCGTGACGGCCGCGGGGGTGACCTTCGCGGACGTCGTGCTGCCGCTTGTCCCGCTCGCGCTGCTGCTGGCCGGACTGTGCGCCACCAACCTTCTGCTGGCGGTTCAGCTCCGCACGCCGGTGCCGTCGCCCACAGGCATCGGCGGCGTGCTGCTGGCGGACGCGCTGCTGCTGACGGGCATCCTGCACTTCGCCGGCGGGCCGATGAACCCGTTCAGCACGATCTACCTGATCGGCGTCACGCTGGCGGCCGTGCTGCTGGGCCACCGCTGGGCGGTGGCCGTCGCGCTCGTGTCCGTGGGCGCCTACGCCGTGACATTCGTCTGGTACGAGCCGCTCCACTTCCATGGTTCCGGAGGCATGGAGCATGAGCTGACGTTCCACCTCGGCGGCATGTGGGTGGCCTTTACGGCCGCGGCACTGCTCATCGCCTACTTCGTCGGCCGGATGGCACTGGCCCTGGAGGAACGCGAGGCGGAACTGGAGAAGGCGCGCGAGGAAGCGACGCGAACAGAGCGCATGGCCGCTCTCTTTTCGCTCGGTGCCGGTGCCGCCCACGAACTGGCGACGCCGCTCGGCTCGATCCGGATGGCCGCCGCCGAGCTCGAGCGGGCGTCGAGCCACCCGGGCGCCACGCCACGCGATACGCGCCCCCTCCTGGCAGCCATCCAGAGTGAGGTGGAACGGTGCACGCGGGTGCTCGACCAGATGAGCGGACGCGCGGGAGCGGCGGCCGAGGTCGCCGGCAGCACCGACCTCGCCGTTCTGGTCGAGGACGTCCGGCAGCGTCTGGCCGGCAAGCTGGCCGCCCGCCTGCGGGTGGAACTCCCGGTCGCGTCGAGACCGGTGCACGTACCGCCCGAACCGCTCCGCCAGACGCTCGTAGTGCTCGTGCAGAACGCCTTTGACGCCTCGGGCCCTGAGCAGATGGTGACCCTTCGGATCGACCAGACCTCGGGCCTGCGGGTCGATGTGATCGACCGGGGTCGTGGCATGACGCCCGAGATGGTGGCCCGCGCGGGCGAGCCGTTCGTGACCACCAAGACGCGTGGGACCGGTCTGGGACTCGGCCTCTTCCTCGCCCGTTCGCTGATCGAGCAGATCGGTGGCACGCTGCGCATCGATTCCACGTTGCACGCGGGCACTACCGTGACGCTGGAGGTCGCAGGCGGATGAAAGACGCTGGTCGGATCCTTCCCTCCATCCTCATCGTGGAGGACGACACCGTCTTCCGCTCTCTCCTGGTCGAGGCGCTCCGCGAACGCGGTTACGACGCGACGGGTGTGGCGGACGGCGAGACCGCCGTGGAAGCGGCACGGGCGGACAGCCCGGAGATGGCGGTGGTGGATTTGAAGCTGCCGGGAATCTCTGGGCTGGACGTCCTGCGCGAGCTCAAGGAGATCGACGCGACCACCGCGATCGTCGTGCTCACGGGGTACGGAAGCATCGCGACGGCGCTTGAAGCCGTGCGCCTGGGCGCGACCCACTATCTGACCAAGCCGACCGACGCCGACCGCGTGCTCGCCGCCTTCGAGCTTGGCCTTGCCGCCACCTCACACGAGGCGCAGGTGGACACGCCCTCACTTGCCCGCGTGGAGTGGGAACACATCCAGCGAGTCCTCTCCGACTGCGGCGGCAATGTGTCCGAAGCCGCGCGGGAACTCTCGATGCACCGCCGGTCACTGCAGCGCAAGCTGGGCAAGTACCCGGTCAAGCGGTAGTCGGCCCGTCGACGGTAGACCTAGAACGAGTACCGGATCCCGAACTGCAGCGTCCGCGGATCGCCGACGGCGGTGATCGTGTTGAAGCTGGCCGCCGGGCTCGACGGATAGGCGCCCGGACCCCACGTCGTGTTGCGCGTCACGGCGTTGGCGCGGTTGGTCAGATTGAAGACCTCGAACATCCCCTCGAGACTGCGCGCGCTGCCCGCCCGGAAGGTCCGGCTCAGGCGCAGGCTGGCCGTGAAGAAGTCCGTGCCGTTGCCGGCGTTGCGCGGAATGAACTCGACAGCCCGCACATCGAAGTTCGGGGTCTGCACGGAGCCGTTGGCGTAGGGCCGCCCGCCCGTGCCCTGCAGGCTGTTCACGCCGGTGACGATGTTGAAGGGCAGCGCCGAGTAGTACTGAATCATCGTGCTCGCCCGGAAGCCGTGGCTGATCCGCTCCCACGCGGTCGTGGCGGGCGTCATGGGCGTGCTGGCCGACGCGCTCACGACCAGGCGATGGCGCTGGTCGTTGTCCGAGCGCCCCCAGTCCTTCATCACGTTGGTCGGGTCCGTCGGCGAGCTGAAGAACGCCTCGCCCAGGTTGTTCATGGACTTCGAGAGGGTGTAGGTGACACGCACGGACGACCACGTGCTCGGCCGCTGCAGGTACGTCAGGTGCAGGCCGTGGTAGTTCGATGTCCCTTCACCGGAGTACTGCCCGTTGTTCTGATAGCCGGAGACCGGCCGGCACCCGTTGTTCGTGCCAGCAGCCACGCACGTCGGTACGTTCTGGTTGATCGAGAAAAGCAGGTTCTCGCCGCGGAAGTACTGATAGCCGACGGTCACGACCCGGCTGCCGCCGAGGGCGCGTTCGACTTCGACGTTGCCTTGCTTCGAGTAGGCGTTCTGGAGGTTGCGGTCCATGGTGGTGATGGACACCAGCGCTGTCGACGGAAGCCGGTCGGGCAGGATGTTCGGAAACACCGGCGCGCCCGTCTGGGTCGGCAGCAGGCCCGCGACGGCTGGCTGACGGAGCTGGCTCACGTCGGTCGTGTTGCCGGCGGACATGACGGCGTTGGCAACGGCACGCATCGGCACGCGGTCGAAGAAGAGTCCCGCCCCGCCGCGCACGACCAGATTCTGCGAGTCGGTCGGCGACCACGCGAAGCCCGCTCTCGGCGACACGTTGTTCGTATCGGTGTTGATGGTCTGCAGATACTGCAGGTCGTACCGGAGGCCCAGGTTCAGCGTGAGGCGCGACGCCACCTTCCACTCGTCCTGCGCGTACATCCCGATATTGGGATTCTTCTGGTTGATCACCGGATTGCCGAACGTCTGCGTGAAGCCGTTGTAGTTGCCGGCCTGGAAGTTGGCGAGCGACGAGAACGTGTAGCTGCCACGGAAGCTGCGAAGGAACGTGATCGTGTCGTTGTTGTAGGTGAAGTCGAACCCGGTCCGCAGCGCATGGCTCCCCCGCTGGTGCGAGAGGTTGTTGACGACCTGGACCATCGTGTTCTGGCGGCGCGTGGGGCTGCTCGAAAAGGTCCCGAACGTGGCCACGCCGGAGATGGTGACCTGCGGACCGATCACGTCGCTGGAATAGGCCTCGAGGTCGCTCATCACGACCTGTCCGCGAGTCTCGTTCACGGTGTTGCCTGAGAGCGTCCAGAGATTGCTCACCGCCACGGACTGGTCGATGTTGTCGACGCCGGTGGATGCGGATGGCGCGCTGAGCGTGCCCGCGCCGCGCGCGTTGTCGGACGTCACGCTGTAGTACGCGTACCGGATGCTGAGCAGGTCCGCGCCGCTGATGCGATGGTCAATCTTGCCGAGCGCGTTCAGGCTGTGGATGGGATTGGGATACACGCCCGTCGCCACACGCTGCCCCTGATAGCCGACCTGATCGAGGCGAGTGTTGATGGACGCCATGTTGGCCGGCGTGATCGTCGTGATGCCCGTCTGGTCGAGGACCTTGCGCTCGACGTTGCCGAAGAAGAACGTCCGGTCCGTCACGATGGGCCCGCCCAGGCTTCCCCCGAACTGCTGCTGGTCCATCGGCAGCTTGGTACCGGTGAGCGCGTTCTTACCGTTGAAGGCATCATCCCGGAAGAAGCTGTAGCCGGTGCCGCGCAGGGCGTTGGTGCCACTGCGTGTGACGATGTTCACGTAGCCACCGAGGGCCCGGCCCAGTTCGGCCTGGCCACCGCCGGTCACGACCTGGAACTGCTCAATGGCGTCCACGCCGAGCGCCATGCCGGCCAGACCGGCGGCGTCGTCGTTGGCGGAGAGGCCGTCGATGATGAAGCTGTTGGAGAGATTGCGCTGGCTGGCGATCGAGATGCCGCCGCCAACGACACCCGACGTTTCCGCGAAGAGCTGGGTGCTGTTGAGGCCGGTGGGCGAGACACCGGGGACCAGCAGCGCCAGGTCGAGGAAGTTGCGGCCGTTCATCGGCAGGTTCTGGATCTCGGCCTGCGGGACCGTGCCGGCGATCTGGCTGCGGGCGGCCTCCAGCGTTTCGGCCTGGGCGACGACGGTCACGGAGGCATCCAGCCCGGCCAGTTCGAGACTCACGGCGACGTCAAAGGCCGAACCGGCGCTGAGCGTCAGGGTGCGCACGTTCTCCTGGAAGCCGGCGAGCCGGACGCGCAGCTCATAGGCGCCGATGCGCAGGTAGGGAAAACGGAAGCGGCCTTCCCCATCGGACACCGCCTCGGCGGTGACGTTGGTGCTGGTCTGCTTCGCCGAGACCACCGCACCGGGGACGGCCGCACCCTGCGGGTCGAGCACGCGTCCGCCAATCGAGCCCTGATTCACCGTCTCCTGGGCCTTGACCACTCCGGCCGCTGCGAGACACATCACGATTGCAGCGCACCACGTGCCGAACTTCGACTTCATGCCCACATCTCCTTCGCGCGGAACCGTCAAGGGCCGCGGCGACCAGCCCAAGTCTGACGAAGAACCCGGCTTGATCGGCCGCGACACGTTGTCGCAGGGTCCGGACACGTGCGTGACGGCCGGGGTTCGCCGGTCTTTGCGCGACGCGGTGACGGACCCGGACGAGGCGGTCTAGAAGCTGAACCGGAGCGTGACGTCAGCGGAACGGGGCGCGCCGAGGAAGAACATCGGCGTCCCGGTGACCCAGGCGGCGTAGATCCTGTCCGCGAGATTCCTCACGCGTCCGGTCATCGCTACCTGCGGCGTGACCCGCCACGTACCGGAGAGACCATAGAGCGCGTACCCGGTATCCCCGATCGTGTTTGCCGCGTTTCCGAAGCGCGACGATACCCAGCGACCGTCAAGCGAGACATCCACGCGGGCCACGGGGCTCACGGTGAGCCAGGCATTGCTGACGTGCGCCGGCGTATTGGTCGGCGCGTTGCCCGCGCGGGAGACGGCCACCCCGCCGACGTTCTCGAACAGATCGTCGAAGGTGGCGTCGACAAACGCGTAGTTCGCGTCCACGCGCACGCGCGACACCGGTGTCACAGCGGCGGAGAGCTCCAGCCCGCGCGACGACTGCTGGCCGACGGGAATCGTGACGCCGGGATTGAGTGGGTCGGCAATCGCAAGGTTCTTCCGCACGATCCGGAACACCGACGCCGTCAGCGTGCCCCGGTTCCCGGGAATCGCGATCTTGGTGCCCGCCTCGACCTGCGCCCCGGTGGACAGGTCGAAGTCGCGCACCTGGGCAAAGCTGGCCGTGGTCAGGATGCCCGCGGGCGGATCCGCGGCGGTGCTGTACTGCACGTACAGATTCGCAGCTGGTGTCGGACTGACCACAAGACCGGCGCGACCCGTCAGCGGCGTATATGTGTTCTTGAAGTAGGCCGGGTTGGCAGCGGACACGCTTGCCGGAATTCGGTTGGTGCCTTCGAGCTCGATGCGCTCCGTGCGGAGCGCCGTCACCAGGCTGACGCGTGATGACAACCTGGTGCGATTCTCGGCGAAGGCCGCCATCGTGGTGACGTCGTTGGTCCGCTGCGGGGTGAAGCCGGGCACCATCCCCGGGATGCTGAAGAACGTCTCCGTCGTGAACGACACCGGGTCCACCGTGCTCACCGTCAAGGACAGGGACCGCGGGAAGCGCGTCTGTGTGTTCGCGCTGATGTCGGTACCGAAGGACCAATCACTCTGGAGACTGCCGAGGCGACCCGACAGCGCGGCCTCGGTGCGATTGCCCGTCAGTTGCTGATCGTGACGCTGCAGCAGGGGCGCCGAGCGGCTCACGGTCGTGTTGGCCGCGTTGAAGCGGTACTCCTCGACGTTGCGGTAGTCGCGCAGCGCGTCGTAGTGATAGACGGTGTTGGTCAGCGCAAGGCGACCCAGGCGCAGCGCTGTGACACTCCGCGCCCAGAGCACCGTCTGCTCGTAGATGCCGTCCGCCGAGTTGTAGTTGGTGAAGCGAGTGGCCTCGAGGATCCGGCCGTTGCCGGTCGCCGGGTTCAGCAGCGGCGTGCCCCAGTAGGGCCGGTCGGACTGTTCGTTCTGGTATTCGAATGCCGCGGTGTGCGAGAACCGTGCGCCCGCGTCGACGCGCCACGAGGCCGCCGTCGACAGGGCCGACCGCGGGCTGTCGTCCACGAATCCGCTGGTGCGGCTCTGGTTCAGGTCTGCCTGGAAGGTGTTGCGGACGGAGGCCGTCCCGATGGTGCGATTGATTCCAACCGAGCCCTCAGCCGTCCCGAATGAACCGGCGCGGAACTGCGCGTTGGCGCTGTTGCGGCCCGGTTGCGCCACCTTCGTCACGTAGTTGATGGAGCCACCTACCGCGCCGGCACCGTAGAGGAACGTGGAGGGTCCGCCGATCACCTCAACGCGGTCGTAGACCCAGCTGTCGACGGGGCGCGCGGCAATCGCGTCGTACTGCACGGTAATGCCGTTGAAGAGTTGCGTGATGTTCGCCGCGCCGAACCCACGGTAGGAGACCGACCCGGCCGAGCCTGGTGGTGCCGCTGCCGTGATGCCGGGGACGCTCTTCAGCGCTTCCTGCGTATCGGTGACGCCTCGAGCTTCGAGCACTTCGCGCGCGACGATGGTGACCGTTGCCGGCGTGTCGCGCACGGTGAGTCCCAGCCGCGAGCCTGTGCCAGCCGGCGCCGCCAACCCGGCACCCGGGGCGAAGCCAGTCACGGTCACCTCCTCACGCAGCGCGCTCACGCGGAGCGTGATCCGCAGCGGCGCTGGAGCAGCATCGCCTACGGCCAGGTCGACCCGCATGGGGACGAACAGATCGCGCGTCACCTCGACGACGTAGCGGCCGGGCGCGACGCCGGCGAAGGTGAACGCCCCGGACGCGTCTGTCACACCAGCCCGCACGCTGGTCACACCGCTCAGGATCGTGACGGCGGCCCCGACGACGACACCTCCCGATTGATCCACGACACTGCCGGAGACCGACACGGCCTGCGCCGCACCCACACGAGGCGCGAGCACCAATATCGCGGTCAGCGCTGTCGCCCACATACCCTTCACCAAGTCCTGCACGGGATTCCTCCGATGGGCGCACACAGGGTGGCGCCAGCGGTCATAGTAGGCAGAGCTTTCGAGGGCTGCCGTGCGACACGTTGTCGCGAGGTGGCAGGGTGCGTCGATGTGTCGCAGGGGGGCGTTCGTGCCGGTGCTATCACGAACTCCTGCATCGCGACTTCCGATCGCGACACCGGCCCAGCGTCAGCGCTCAGCCGCGAGCCGATGTCGCGCGGGTTGTCTGCGGCATGACGCGTGCTCCCACGCGCGACGGAGTGGCGGCATGCGCGGGATCGAAACGTCGCTAGAGCGCGCGAGCCAGGTAGACGGTGCCGGGGTCCGGGTCCGCGTTGTAGCGGGCCGTGTCGACGAAGCCCAACTGGCGATAGAGCCCCAGGGCAGGCGCGAGGCGGGGATCGCTGTCCAGCTTCATCTGGTCATAGCCACGGTCGCGCGCGCCGTCGAGGGCGTGTTCGCACAGCCGTCTGCCGATGCCGCGGCCACGGTGGGTCGGCCGCACGTACATCCGCTTCAACTCGCAGCACGCGCCGGCAAGCGGGCGGACGGCCACGCAACCCACGCACGTCTCGTCATCCCAGGCCAGCAGGATGACGCCTCCGGGCGCCCCGTATCTGCCGGGCAGCGTGTCCAACTCTTCGTCCACACGTTGGTGCGCAAAGCTGGCGGCGGCGATGCCCGCCAGGCTTTCGATGTATTCCCGAAAGAGCGCTCCCGCCACGGGCATCTCGGTCGGCGAGGCCTCGCGTATCTCGACCACGCTGGTCCCGCGGTGATCGCTCATCGCATCGCGATTGTGACGAAGATGGTGATCGTGAAGGCCGCGACGGTCGCGGCGCCGAACACCAGGCGTGACAGGCGGATGCGCATGACGGGAGGCCCTCCGGCCCGCCCGGATCCTACTCCGCGGTGCCGTGCACTCGGGGACGCCGGTCGGCCGTCGCCCGTGCAGTACGATCTCGGTCCCGTGAGTCCCCTGCTGCCGACGGTCCGCCGCGCCGCCATCGTCCTCCATCGCTGGATGGGCGTGGCGCTCTCGGTGTTGCTGACCGTGTGGTGCCTTTCCGGCATCGTCCTGATGTACCACGGCTACCCGGAGGTCACGGATCGCGACCGCCTCGCGCGTCTGCCGCGGCTGGATGCGACCCGGATCCGCCTTTCGGCTGCCGAGGCCGCGCAGGCCGGCAACTGGAGGGGGGCTCCGGACGAAGTCCGGTTGTTCGCGATCGACGGCCGGCCCGCGTGGGAGCTGGGAAGCGGCCGCAACGCGGTCGTGGTGTTCGCTGATGACGGATCACTCCGCGGCCCCGCGGACGATGCCGCAGTACGCCTGGCCGCGGCGGCGTGGGCCGGACGGTCCGCCACAGAGGCCGAGCGCACGTCGATCGTGGACGCCGACCAGTGGACGCTCCAGAGCGGGCTGCGTACGCTCCGCCCGCTCGACCGATACGCGTGGCCCGACGGCCAACAGGTGTACGTCGACGGCATCACCGCTCAGGTCGTGCAGCACACGACCACGGCCTCGCGCGCGTGGGCATGGGCGGGCGCCATCCCGCACTGGCTGTATGTCACGCCGCTGCGCGTCCGCACATCGCTGTGGTCGCAGGTGGTCATCTGGACGTCCGCCGCGGGCGCCGTCGCCACGCTGCTCGGGGTGATCGTCACCCTGCTCATCGTCTCGTGGCAGAAGCGCTATCGGGTCGGTGGCGTGCCGCGCCGCTTGCCCTATCGGGGCTGGGGCCGGTGGCACGCGATCGGGGGAGTTGCGTTCGGTGTGCTGGTTGTCTCCTGGGCGGTCAGCGGTCTGCTCTCGATGGGCCCGTTCGACACGATCGACGCGCTCACCGGCAAGCGCGCCATCGCCGAGCAGGCGCAGCGGAACCGACGGGCGCTGCAGGCCGCCCTCGCCGGTGACGGAGAGCCTGCCCTCGACGCGTACACGCGATCCCCTGCTGATGCGCTGACGGCAACTGGCCTCTTCGACGCCAGACGGCTGGAGCTGGGCTGGTTCGCCGGCCGACCGCACTATCGGGCCGTCGACGGGGCGGGCCGGACGCACATCGTGCCCATGGAGGGGCCGGCCGCTGACTCCCTGGGCGAGACGACCGTGGCGCAGACGATCCGCTCGGCGGCGCCAGCGCCGGTCGCGGAGGTCATGGTCCAGACCGCGTTCGATGCGTACTACCTGGACCGCCGTGGCGAT
>JBIKWH010000475.1:0-3735 GCA_044356435.1 Vicinamibacterales bacterium | reverse complement strand
CGGTTCATGTACAAATTCACGAATTTCAGACCTGCGTGAAGCGGCCAGAATTGTGAAGGGCCATCGCGTCAATTCGAACGTGCGGGCAATCGTGGTGCCCGGTTCACAGCTTGTTCGCCGACAGGCAATGGCTGAGGGCCTGGATCGAGTCTTTGAAGAGGCCGGTTTCGAATGGCGGGGCGCGGGTTGTTCCATGTGCCTTGCGATGAATCCGGACAAGCTGCAGGGCCGTGAAGTGTGCGCGTCCTCTTCCAACCGCAACTTCAAGGGACGTCAGGGTAGTCCGACCGGAAGAACGCTGCTGATGAGCCCCGCGATGGTGGCGGCCGCGGCCATTGCCGGCTGCGTAACGGATTTGCGGCAAATGAATGGCTGACCGCTACGGACAGTATCCCATGCAAACCAGCGATGCAGGCGCGGATCAGGGCCTGCGAACGTCACGCTGGCCTGTGGCGAACCTTTGTACAGCTTCCGTAGTACCCTGAAACGAGTCGGCAACTGCCAGTGGCGAAGTTTGTGGCTGTGAAAGCCCTGAGGGATCTGCGGGGGGACTGGAATAAGGCTGCAGCAGGCTAACAGTGGCGGCGGCCATCGTGCGTTCGCCCCTGTCAGCGGCGAACGACGTTGAACCGGCGATGATGGCTTGGCCGCAGAAGCAAGTATCGGCAAATTGCTGGGCCGGCTGAGCTGTCGCGGAGTCTTCGCCAGTTGGTTTGCCGGGGCCACTGACTACGGACAATGCCTGTGAAGACAGCTGCCAGTGGGATTGTGCGAGCAGAATTTGTTTGGAGAGCAGGACAGGCCGGTCCTGAGCGTCCACGATGGGCTGCTGCCTGAGATTAGCAGTGCCGCAGAGGGTGGAGAGTTTGTTGAGCTGAAAGTGCAGAGTTTGCTGGATCCGCAGCAGGGAATCGTGTGGCAGGAGTTGGTGTGGTGTGTCGGAGAGGCTGACGGCAGAGGTCGCGTCCGCGGGTTTTGCGGTAGTGAAGGGGAGGCTGAAATCTGAGGAACCAGAAGTGCCAGCACAGAAATTGCCGTGCAGCACTTCTGCGAAGGCAAGCGGACTGCAGCAGGCGTTGACGGATACCCACAGGAATATTGCTGTGAGTAACCGGCAGCAGTGGCGGCAATTCGTAAGGGAGTGATAAACGGATAAACGCATTGAACTGATGTTTTTTCTGCACTGCGGAATTTCGTCAACACTCGGGGACGTTAAGCAACCTGCGCAGTTTGCTCAAGATGCATTTTCTGGACATTTCAGTGAGTCTTATACTGCGGTTTATGAAATTGCGGGCTGTAGGGGTTGTATTGATTGCAGGGCTCACAGATTTCGTCAGGAATTTCCGTTTCTGGGGGCCTTTCCCTTTGAGAGCGGCTGCCAGGGGCAGGTAATCTGTAAGGCCAGTCGTTCGTTTTCAGTGTCCCGGGAATTGGGGGCGGTTCGATGGTACGGTTTGCGGGTCTGCAGGCATTCTTAGCGGTATTCGTATTAAGCGTTGCATTCAATCCGGCACCGCTGCAGGCGGGCGTCTGTGGTGTTGCGTCGTATGCGTGCTGCCCGGTTTCCGCCTGTGCTCCGGCTTCCTGCTACACGGCCTGCCGCGTCAGCACCGAAACATGCATGCAGACGGTCTGCGAAACCGTGCTCGAACCACAGCAGTACGAAACAAAGCGGATCGTCTACGAAAATATCTGGGAAGACGTGCAGCAGACCTGCTACCGTCCTGTCACAGAAACTGCCTGGCGAGACGAAACCTACACCGTCTGTCGCCCGGTCACCGAAACATTGACTCGGGAAGAAACCTGGTGTGTGCAGCGTCCAGTTGTGGAACGCAAATACCAGACCTGTATGCGAACCGTGCAGCGGCCGGTTTGGGAAGACCGTGAGCGAGACGTCTGCTACACAGTCATGCAGCCCGTCACAGAGACTCTGCAGCAGGAATGTCGTCAGACGGTCATGCGCTGTGTCACAGAAACAGTGAACCAGGAACGCTGCTGGACGGTGCTCCGCCCGGAAGTGCGAACTCAAACTGTCCAGCGGACAGTGGGTGAATGGACCGTACAGTCTCAGACGGTGCCGGGGGCGGTCATGCCGCGTCTTGTCTTTGGTCCGTGGGGACCGCAGATCTGTCCGGTGCAGTGTCCGCCGCGGACTGTCAGCCGTCGCGTGTGGTGTCCGCGCGTTGTCCAGCAACAGGTTTCCTGCACAGTGCTCGTGCCGCAGGTCATACGGCAGAACTGCCCCGTCCAGGTGACTCGGTATTACCCCGAAACCACCGTCCGCAAAGTCCCCATCACCGTGACTCGGATGGTCCAAAAGCAGGTCGTTCAGAAAGTTCCGTACCGTGTTTGCCGGATGGAAACAGAGACCAAAACGGAGCAGATTCCGTATGAAGTGTGTCGGATGGTGACCGAACGAAAAAGTCGTCAGGTGCCCTACACAGTCTGCCGCATGGTCTCTGAGACAAAAACTCGAAAAGTCCCCTACTGCATCACCAAACAACTGTCTTACACAAGTACCAGGAAAGTCTGCCGCGTGGTTCCCAAAGAGGTCACGGCAACCTGCACCAGAATGGTGGCAAAGCAGGTTTATCGGCAGGTCCCTGTGACCCGGCAGGTACTCATGCCTGTCACTGTGTGGCAGCCCAACTACTGTGCTCCGTGTGGTCCATAAACAGTCTGTCTGCGGCGATTCCCGGCAGTGGCAGCGCTGCGGAAACCTCCGGCAGCGGTGGCAGCACGTGTTGCAGCACGGCCTTCAGCAGCTGATCAAGTCCGCGGCCAGAAAAGGCAGAAGTCTGAACCACCGCGTTAAAACCAGCGGCTGCCGCTGTGGCATCATCAGGCAGATGATTTCCCCTGTGCAATGGAAGATCCGAACGGGACAGCACGAGAATCCTGCACAGGCAGCCCTCGAATTGCCGGTTCAGGTCAGACAGATCCGGCAGCGGCTGATCGACGGGTACCAGAATGCAGGCGGCATCGCATAGCGCGACGGCCGCGAGTGACTTGCGGATTCCCTGCGATTCGAGGGGTGAATCCGGTTGCTGGTTCAGTCCGGCCGTGTCATTAACCGACAGCGCCCAGCCACTCGCCTGGATTTCGGCAGCGACGGTATCACGAGTGGTGCCGGGCTGCGGAGAAACAATCGCGCGTTCGCGACCGCAGAGGGCGTTCAGCAGCGAAGATTTGCCGGCATTGGGAGGGCCGAACAGGCCAACTCGGATTGGTCGCAGGAGCAGACTCGTAAAACGCTGATGCTGTGCCAGTTCTGTGCGGGCCAGCCGGGATGTTTCGGGATCAGCAGAACAGAGTCGTGTGAGTGCCTTCTGGAGTCGGCCATCCAGCTGTCTCAGCACCCAGTCCGCGGCCGTACGAGTTCTGCAGGCGGACAGGTTTGTTCGGACGGCGTGTTCAACGAGCGTTCTGAGCAGTTCGGGGGCGGGTTCGTCGCTTGAGACTCGCGGCAGCTGGCCGGCGCCAGATTGCCGGCCTGCAGGCGATGAAATGACCTGGAGTCCTGCGCAGCTAAGGTGTTCGAGAATCCGGCGGACAGCGGCAATTCCGCCATGGCAGTGAATTTCCCAGCGTGCAGGGGCCGTGCGGGTGAGCAGCAGGTCTTCGCTGTGCCAGCTTCCGAAGAGCATACGATTGAGTGGCAGCTGGTGGTATTCGGTTGGTGCAGCAGCGTGATGCCGCCGGAAGGGTGCAAATACAGCAGGAAGCAGGCTTTGA
>JBIKWH010000017.1:0-13013 GCA_044356435.1 Vicinamibacterales bacterium | reverse complement strand
GCGATCCCTTGTTCATCACCTTTCCCGCTGCATTGGCGACACGCTGGATGCCAGGACTCTTTCCTGATCCACCGCTGGAAGCGCCTGCGCCGACACCTCCGGCTTCCAGCCCATCGGTGCTTCGCCAGGAACTAATGCGCGTCTTCGAACTGAAAGACGCGCTCAGTGACCCCGCAAGTCCCGACGCGTACTTCAAGAACTTTGAGGAGAGCCTGGAGGAGATCGACCAGAAGCGCGAAGCATTCCGAAGAGTCGAAGCGTCTCTATCGCTGCTGGACGTCGATGCCTGGCGCACGCTCAAACAGTCGGCCGCTGCCCAGCTCACGCGGCGGAGAGCAGGGCGAGGCTGGCAGGATCTCTTCGACGTGTTGAGCGAAGCACGCGCGTACGCGTATCTCCGCAGCATCCGCTGTTCTGAGATTCGCTTCCTGAAACGCGAGAACAGGCCAACTCCAGACCTCGAAGCGATTCACGACGGTCGACGCCTACTCTGCGAGGTCAAGACAGTCAACATCTCCGACCGCGAAGCGGAACGCCGTCAGCGTGTCTATTCCGGAACGCCCGTGGCGAGCAAGACGCCGACCGTACTCGGACCACAGTATCTGGCGAAGCTGAGCAAGACGCTGGCGAGCGCCGTGCAGCAACTCGACGCGGCTGATCCGGAGCGAACCGCTAGGCGCTTCGTGTTCTGCGTCCTTCACTTTGACGATTGGGTCGGCGACTACTATCCAGAATACTTCCGAGAGATCGATGGGCACCTGCTGACACATCCACTGGACGGTGCCGAACTGGTCTTCCTTCTTCCAAACAACTTGTTCGGCCGCTCCTTTCCGATGCGCTCGGCGACAGTTGTCACCGAATAGCTACATCGCCGGATGTCTCTCGCTGCGACGAGCCAATCTCTGCAGTAATACGACATGCGACCTGGAAGGAGTGAGTGATCCCGAAGAGAGGCTCGGCAGACCGAACTCGTCGTCAGGCTCTCGGCGGTCGTCGCAACATACCTCACGAGGAAATGGGGCAACAACCGATGTGGAGTGGCGGAATTAGCAGACGCACCAGCTTGAGGGGCTGGCGCCCGCAAGGGCGTGAAGGTTTGAGTCCTTACTTCCGACGAAATCTACGAAGGCCGCTAGCGATGGCGGCCTTTTTCGTTTCTCCCGTCGGTGCAACTACTCGGACGCTGGTCCCGGGTCACCGCACATGGTGACGCACCGCTCGCGAGCGTAGGTCGAAGCAGAGAAGTCCGGTACGTCCTCTTCGTCCGTCGCCACGATAAAGGGATCCTCCCCGAACAGCTTGTACTGGCTGAACAGCTCGTCGAACGAGATGCCCGGTCGATACGCCGACTCGAGGAACTCGTCCACGATCTGCCGGCACACCTGCTCGGCCTCGGAGAAGGTGCTGAAGGCGCCGAGCGCCAGCCGCTCGGAGTCATCTCCGAAGTGGCTGTTCGAGTCGACTTTGACGCGAAACACGGTCCCTCCCTGGGCCTATCCTCTGCCTTTGGCTGCTTCCATGGCCGGTTTGCTATCGGCCCTGTCGTAGGGGATAAGTGATTTTGTAACAGCTAGTTACCGATCCTACCCGGACCACTTTCGACGCCGATTTGGCCGGTTCTCTGGCCGGTTCAACGGCGACGAATCGCCGACCCGCTGCCGGCGCCGCACTAGACTGTTGGCGATGTTGCCGGCCCGCTGGGTCCTCGGCCTGTGCCTGACGGCCTGCGCGCTGCTCGTCGCCTGGGCGGTGCTGTTCGTGCCGCCGAACATGGACGAGTTCGTGGCCTTCCACCGGCTCGCGTGCACCGCCCCGCTCTCCCAGTTCAACACGTTCCGTGAAGGGTGCGACGCGCACACGCTCGACCTGGGCTTCCTGCGCTACCAGATGTCGTACGGCTACATCGGCATCACGTCGAGCGCGCTCTATTACCCCTTCTGGGCTCTCTGGCCGGCTCCCGGGTCCTTCTATCTGCAGGGCGTGATCCTGCTGCTCGTGTTCGGCTACGGCATGGCGCGCGCGCTGAACCTGAAGGCCACCGACGCGCTGCTGCCGGTCTGCTACTTCCCCATCGGTTACTCGATGCTGCACGACACGGGCCCGATTCGTCTCGGCCTGCTCTCGCTGCCGGCGTTGCTGCTGATCGCCCGGCGCCTCCAGGAGACCGACCGCGGGGTCGCGAAGGTAGGGCTCGGGTTGGTCGCGGCCGCGGTGGTCCTCGTCTGCGCCGAAGACAAGGCGTACTACCTGCTGATGGCGCCACTGGTGTGCATCCTGGCCGGCACGATCGGCGTCGGACAGCTACCCACGCGCGGGACGCTCCGCGAGGCCAGGGTGCCGCTCGCGGTCTTCGTCGTGGTCGTCGGCGCCGGACTCGCCGTGCTGCTCAGTGCACGCACGGACGACGGGCTGACCTATCTGGGGCTTCTGCGCGCGCACTCCGCGCTGGTGGCAGGCTCCGCCCTCACGCAGCTGCAGCGCATCGCGTACTACACGACCATGTTCCCGCTTTATGGGGACCGCGTGTTCGCGGTCTACGCCGTGCCGTTCGCGCTGAAGCTGGCGTCGGCGGTTCCGGTCGTCGGGCTCGCCGCCTGGCTCTGGCGGGCACGCGCGGTCTCCCCGTGGGTGCTGGCCGCGTGCGGCGCGGCCTACCTCGCCGGCGCGGCGGCGCTGCTGGTCACGGGGTCGGCCACGAGCAGCCACCACTACGTCTTCCTGCATCTGCCGATGCTGGTGGTCCTGATGCGCGCAGCGGCGCACTCCGCCGGCGCGCGACGGACGGTGTTTGCCTTCGTGATCGCGACGACGGTGATGTCGATCGGATTTCTGAGTGCCACGCCGGTGCAGCAGGACACAAGCCGGGAACGCGGCCGTGTGTTCGACTACGCGAGCCGCCCGGACGTGGCGACGACGCATGTGGTCAACTTTTCCTCCTGGGGCGGGTACTATCACCAGGATCTGTATGGCCCCCGGACCCAGTTGGTCACCTTCGTGGATCCGCTGACACCCGAGGGTGGGGCACGCCTGGCAGACGTGGCGCGGTCGACCTCGCGCGACCTGCTGAATATCTGCATGGGCTGCACCCGCGAGGCCATGCTCGACGCATTTCATGGCGCCAGCGTGCAGGAGGTGCCGCTCGGCGCCGAGCACTGGCGCGCGTTCCGCGTACGGTTCAGATAGGAGCTTCGTATGTCGACTGCATCATTGACGTCCATCGGACCGATCACGTTCAGCCCCTCGGGCATCCTCTTCGCGGCGGACAACGTTGCCGCGACGATCACCGCGTTTGATCTCACCGGGGACACGACGCCGGTCTCCGGCTCCTATTCGATCGAGCATCTCGACGCGAAGCTCGCCTCGTGGCTGGGCTGCCCGCGCGAGGACGTCTTCATCCGCGACCTCGCCGTGCACCCGGTGTCGAAGCGCCTGTACCTCTCGCTGATGCGCGGCACGGGTGCAGCCGGCGTGCCGGTGCTCGCGTCCGTCGCGCCCGACGGCACCTTCACGGACGTGCCGCTGGCCTCCACGCCGTCGACGCACACCTCGATCGCCGACGCGCCGACCGAGGACGACACCCGTCAGGACGGCTGGGTGGTGCAGGGCACACGCGATGGCGAATGGTTCGACGTGCCGGCGATGAAGACGCGCCTCCGCGTGGCCCGAAGCCCGCTCCGCACCGTGACCGTCACGGATATGGCCTTCGTGGACGGCGTGCTGCTCGTCGCGGGCGCTTCGAACGAGGAGTTCGTCTCCACGCTGCGCCGCATCCCGTATCCGTTCGATGGATCGGCGGCCTCGTCCTCGCTCGAGATCTTCCATGTGTCGCACCAGAAGTACGAGACGCACTCGCCGATCCGGACCTTCATGCCGTATGGCGGCGACAGCGTGCTGGCCACCTACACGTGCACGCCGGTCGTGCACTTCCCGCTGAAGGACCTGGTGGGTGGCACGCAGGCCCGCGGCCGCACGGTCGCCGAACTCGGCGGTGGCAACACGCCGATCGACATGGTCGCCTTCGAGCGCGACGGCGAAGAATTCGTGCTGGTCTCGAACTCGCGGCACCCGCTGATGAAGCTCCGGAAGCGCGACATCGACAGCCAGCCGGCCTTGACGCAACCGCGGGAGCCGGTGGGTGTCCCGCGCGAGAATCTGCCGCACGCCGGCGTGGGCCGCATGGTCAACGCCAACGGCCGCGAGATCCTCATGCTCCAGATGGACGAGGATGAGCGGTATCACCTCCGCGCCTACGGCACCGCCGCCCTCTGAGCCGGTCGCGCTCTCCTGGGCGGACGACCCCGAGGCGGCCCGCCTCCGCATCGACCACGCGCCGTTCGGGCGCCACGAGGTCGTGACGGAGGAGGCGCTGGCGCTGCGGCGCGGCCTTGCGGCGCGAGCCGTCGAGACGCCGACCCTCGAGGCGCCGGCCCTGAAGGATGAGGGCGACGTCGACGCCGGAGCGCCCGCGTTTCAGAGCATGACGGGCACCTTCGAGCGCGTCGGCGAGTCGCTCGTCTTCACGCCGCGGTTCGTCTTCGTCAACGGCGTCCGCTACGTGCTGCTCGTGGACGGCGAACCCGTGGCGTCGCTCCTTCGACCGGTCGCGCCACCGCCGGTACCCACGACCGTCACCGGCATCTTCCCGACGGGCACGCACGTGCCGGTCAATCTGCTCCGCCTCTACATCCAGTTCTCGGCGCCGATGAGCGAGGGCTTTGCCGCGCGGGCCGTGCGGCTCACGGACGCGGAAACGGGTGCGCCGATCCGGGACGCCCTGCTCGACTTCACGCACGAGCTCTGGGACCAGGCGCGCACGCGCCTCACGGTGCTGTTCGAGCCTGGCCGCATCAAGCGCGGACTCCTTCCGCACCTTGAGTCCGGCTTTCCGTTAATGCAGGGCCGGGGCATCGTGGTCACGGTGGATCCGTCGTTCAGGGACGCGTCGGGCCGCCCGCTCGAAGAGCGCTTCTCGCGGCGCTATCAGGTGGGTCCGCCGCTCACCACGCGTGTGGACCCCGCCCTCTGGGTGCTGACGAAGCCGCCCGTGGGCACCACGGCGGGCCTGCATGTCACGTTCGACCGTGCGCTCGATCGCGGTCTGCTCGCCCGGTGCCTGAGTGTGCGCGATGCGGATGGGCACGTGCTCGACGGCGACGTGCACGTCGCGGGCGGAGAGCGGATGTGGAGCTTCCGCCCCGCGCAGGCGTGGACAGCGGGCACGACCCTCGCCATCGACACACGGCTCGAAGACACCTGCGGCAACAGCGTGCTGCGCCCGTTCGACCGCGATCTGGCAAGCACCGAGGACGGCCCCGCTCCGGATCGCCGCGTCGTGCTCATCGACGCCGTGAGCCAGCGCTAATATTGCCTGTGCCCGTCGCCACGCCAGAACGAGCTGCCAGCCCGCCCACCGCCGGTGCGCCACCCGCGGTCGTCTTCGACCGCGTGTCCTTTGCGTTTGACGACCACGTCGTCCTGAAGGACATCAGCTTCACGCTGCCACAGGGCAGCATGACGATCCTGCTCGGCTCCAGCGGCAGCGGGAAGTCCGTACTGCTCAAGCTGATCCTCGGGCTGCTGCGGCCCGACTCCGGCACGATCACCGTCAACGGCCACCGCATCGACGCCATGCCGGAGCAGGCGTTGCTCGGCATTCGGGGCGACATCGGCATGCTGTTCCAGGAAACGGCGCTCTTCGATTCACTGACGGTGGCAAACAACGTCGGCTACCGCCTCTTCGAGGAAACCGACATGCCGGAGCCGGAGGCTGACGCGCGGGTCAACGAGGTGCTGGGCTTTGTCGGCCTCGGTGAGTACGGCGAGCGGATGCCTTCGGAGCTGTCAGGTGGCCAGAGGCGCCGCGTGGCGATTGCCCGCGCGATGGCGTCGCGGCCGAGCCTCCTCCTCTTCGACGATCCCACAACCGGCCTCGACCCGGTCATCGCCTCGACCGTGAATGACGAGATCGTCAAACTGCGCGACCTGGAACACGTGTCCTCGATCGTGGCGACCCACCAGATCCGGGATGCGTACTACGTCGCGAACCACCGCGCCGAACAGACGGGGGACCAGGTGCGCATCCTGGACTCCGAAACGGAAGGCGCGCGCTTCATGGTGCTCCACGACAGCCGCGTCTACTTCGAGGGCAGCGGCGCGGACCTCCTGGCCTCGCCGGACGCGTACCTGAAAGAGTTCCTGCACAAGACGCTGCCGCCCTGGTAGCGGTCTGCGCGCCGCACCGCTCTGACCCCGCGAAGCCGTAGTCCCAGGCCCAGTGACGGCGGTCCACGCCGAAGTCCTTCGCGGAGTCCCACCGCCAGATGGCGCCGTGGGCTATCACCAGGCGATCCGATCTGCGGCAGAATTGGCGCGTGGACCCGACAAAGTTCCCGACGCGCATCCTGCCCACACACGCCGCGCCCCGCCCCGCCGACGTCGACCTCGAGGACACCACGTGTCCCCGCTGCGGCGAATCCCAGGATCTCGCCAAGGTCAAAGGCTGCATCAAGTGCCTGAAGTGCAGCTTCAAGTTCGACTGCAACGGCTGGTAGGGCTGTCGGATCTCCGACACGGGTGTCGGCGATCCGGATTATTGAAGCTCCGCGAAGTGAGTCCGATTACCTCCACGGTTGGCGCGGTTGAACCGCGCTCGCAGTCGGCAAGGACGCCGGCCGCACTACATTCAAGGAGGAACTCACCATGGCTTCGTTCTCAGTCGTCAGCAATATCGCCTCGTCCAACGCCACGGCCAATCTCACCCTCACGCAGACGGGCCTGACCCGCGCGCTCGGGCGCCTCTCCAGCGGCTATCGCATCAACTACTCGGGCGATGACGCCGCGGGTCTCGCGGTTGCCAACGACTACCGCAACAAGGTCTCGATCCTCAATCAGGGCATCCGGAACGCCAACGACGGCTTGTCGAAGTTGCAGATCAAGGACGGCGCTCTCGGCAACATCTCGACGCTGCTGGACCGGCTCGCCACCCTGGCGACACAGGCGGCCTCGTCGAGCAACGGCGTCGACATCGGCAAGCTCTCCGACGAGTACACGGCGATTCTCGAAGAGATCGATCGGGAAGCCACCGTCGGCGGACTCGACGCGGACGAGGACTTCTCGGTGTTCGTCAGCGCGGAGGCCTCGGTGGCCGATGGCGCGGTGTCGGACACGATTGGCGCGGCGGACTCGACGTCCCTGGGTCTGAGCATCACCTCCCTCGGCGACGCCTCCGACGCCCAGGACGCCCTGGCCGAGATTCAGGCCGCGGTCTCGAGCCTCGGCGACGTGCAGAACACGATCGGCACGCTCCAGAACCGGCTGCAGTTCGCGATGGGCCTCGCGCAGTCGCAGTCCGTGAACAACAAGGCCGCCGAGAGCCGCATCCGCGACGCGAACATCGCGGAAGAGTCTGCGAACATGGCGAAATACAACATCCTGACGCAGGCCGGCATGGCCGCGCTGTCACAGGCCAACCAGGCCAACCAGGCGGTGCTCTCGCTCCTGAGGTAGCCGCACAGCACCGATTGAGAACGTCGTGAGGGGCGGGTCCCAGCGGGATCCCGCCCCTTGCTGCGTACGGATGCGCCAGCCCACCGGGCGACTCAGGGCCTTGCGACGGGGCCGCGAGAAGCGGACGACTCAGGCGGTGTAATCTGACAGCAGGTCGGGACGCGGCGGAGGCGTATCAGGGGGCCTTCTCGTGAATCTTCGGTCTGCGGGCGTTTACGTCCCCGTCCTCGAGGAGGCGGAGGAACGTCCCGACGGTGGAGTCGGCCTCCACCGGATGGCGCATCGGGCGGTCCACGTCGATGTCGTACTCGTTCTGCCGGCCGGCCCGGTGCCGGGTGAGAAACCCGGCCTCCTCGAGGTCAGCGACGATGCGCTGGACCGCCCGTTCCGTCACGCCCACTCGCTGGGCGACTTCCCGCAGGCGCAACTCCGGCGACCGGGCGAGACACACCAGCACGTGGCCGTGGTTCGTCAGGAACGTCCACCGGCGTGAAGATCCGTCGTCCACGGCCAGAACTTATCACAGACATGCGTCGTCTAATGCGTGTATCCAGAATCACGATTCATAAAGCACGACAAACGTAGCGCATATACACAGGCACTTATGTCCCCCGATACCCGCGGCGAGATCAAGGCCTACCAGCAGATCGTCGACTTCCTGATTCGCACGCACGGCGTGACGCCGCGCGCACATGGCACGGAGGAAACGGTTCGGCAGCTGGGGCATGACTCCGGTGACCAGACGGCCACCCTTCAGGCGCTGGCGTTCGACGCCGGTCTCATCACCCAGGTGGTCACGCGGTCGGTCGCCGACGTCCTTGCGGATGCGGAGCCCGCCTATCCCTGGCTGGCTGTTCGGAGCGGCGTCGACGGGCGGCCCGAGGCGATCGCGGTGCTTCGCAAGTCGGTGGGTGGCGCCGTCGTCGTGACACCCGGGACATCAACGACGCCGAGCCGCTGGTCCATGGCCAGTCTCTGCCGGTGGCTCGACGTGACCGACTCTTCCAGCTCCGCGTCGTGGATCCTGGCCGAGCCGGCCGCGCCGCTGTCCCTGCTCCGTTCACCAGGCGAAGAGCCGCTGACGCCCCTGGCTCGCCTCCGCGCGCTGCTCGTGGGCGAGCGGCGCACGCTCTGGGTCGCTGTCGTCTACTCGGTGTTCATCGGCCTGCTCACCCTCGTGCTGCCAGTGGCGGTGCAGTCGATGGTCAACACGCTCGCCTTCGGCAACGCGCTCCAGCCGCTGGTGGTGCTCACCTTCTTCGTGTTCGTGGCCCTGGTTCTCTCAATGGGCATGAACACCGCCCGCGCCAAGGTGGTGGAAATCATCCAGCGCAGCATCTTTGCCAGGGTCGCCACCGACGTGACCTGGCGTCTGCTGCACGTCCGGGCGTCGGCGTTCGACAAGTACCACGGCCCGGAGCTGGTGAACCGTTTCTTCGACACCGTGACGGTGCAGAAGTCGGCGTCGCTCCTGTTGATCGACGGCCTGAGCATCGCGATGCAGACCGTGGTCAGCATGGTGCTCCTGGCTCTCTACCATCCGTGGCTCCTGGCCTACGACGTGCTGCTCATCCTCGCCATGTGCATCATCTTTTTCCTCCTCGGCCGGGGAGCGATCAAGACGAGCATCTACGAGTCGAAAGCCAAGTACGCGTTGGAAGCGTGGCTGGAGCAGTTGGCCGCGAAATTGGTCACGTTCAAGTCAGACGGCGGGCACGCCTACGCCGTCCAGCGGTCGCACGCGCTGCTTGAGGAGTACCTCCACTACCGGGAATCGCACTTCCGCATCCTGCTCCGGCAGATCATCGGCTCCTTTGCGCTCCAGGCGCTCGCGAGCGCGTCGCTGCTCGGCATCGGCGGCTGGCTCGTCATTGAGCGTCAGCTCACACTGGGCCAGCTTGTCGCGGCCGAGATCATCGTGGCCGGCATGATGGCTGCGTTCACCAAGTTCGGCAAGCAGCTTGAGGTGTTTTATGACCTCTGCGCGGCGATCGACAAACTCGGTGGCCTGATCGATCTGCCGCTCGAGCGCGCTGGCGGTCACACCGAACCCGCGGCGTCTGGCCCGCTGGCCGTCGAAGCCCGGAATCTCAGCTACACGATGCGAGGCGATACCGCGCCGGTTCTATCCGTCGCGACGTGGTCCGTCGCGGCCGGCGACCGCGTGGGCATCAGCGGGTCGAGCGGGTCGGGCAAGAGTACGCTGGCCGACATCCTGTTCGGTCTCCGGACACCGGGAAGCGGCACCTTGCTCATCGGCGGCGTCGACATCCGGGCGGTCCCGCTCCGCGCGCTGCGCCAGCGTGTGGCCGTCGTGCGGTCGGTGGAACTGTTCGCCGGATCGATCCTCGAGAACGTCACTCTGGGCCGCGAGCACGTCACCTATGACGCCGTGTCGAACGCCCTCAGCCGAGTGGGCCTGCTGGACGAGTTGCTGACGCTGCCCGACGGCCTCAACACCGAGCTTCACCAGCAGGGACGACCGCTCTCGCACCGTCAGGCCTGCCGACTCATGGTGGCGCGGGCCATCGTGGATTCGCCGGGTCTGCTGATCCTGGACGGTGTGCTTGACCAGCTCGACGTGGCGGAGCAGGCGAAGGTCGCCGCCGCGCTCTTCGCCGCGTCGGCGCCGTGGACCCTCATCTGCATGAGTGAGCGGGCGGACGTCCTCGCGCAGTGCACGCGGGTCATAACCATGGGTGAGGGCCGTATCGTGCAGACTCGGGAGATAAGCCGATGAAGCCTTCGCGTACCTGGAGGATGGCCCAGCGCCTGACCCTGCACAACGTCCAGATCCCTCGCGCCTCGACGCGGCTGGCTCGCAACCTGCTCGTGCTGGTGGTCGTGCTCGTCGTGCTGCTGATCGTGACGCCATGGCAGCAGACCATCCCGGGAGCCGGGCGTGTCATCGCCCTCAAACCCGAGGAGCGGCAGCAGACCATCGAGGCGACCGTCGAGGGTCGTGTGGCGAAGTGGTACGTCGTCGAAGGCGCGACGGTCAAGCGCGGCGACCCGATCGTCGACCTCGAGGACAACGACCCGGACATCCTCGCCCGCCTGCAACAGGAGCGGGATCAGGTGATGCGCACGATCACCGAGGGTGGACTGAGAGCCGGCTCGCTTGAAGACCGGATCGGCGGACTCGACGACACGCTCCGGAGCAGCGTCGATGCGGCCGCGCTCCGTGAGCAGATGGCCCGGGACCGCGTGGTGGCCGCCGAACAGGCCCTGGCCGCCGCTCGCGCCGCGAAGGTCACGGCCGACCTGAATCTCGACCGGCAGCAGGGGCTGTCGGCCAAGGGGCTGACCTCGACGCGAAACGTCGAACTCGCCATTCTGGAGGCCGCAACGCGGACCGCCGACGTCGACCGCGCCGTCGCGACGCTCAACGCGGCGCGGTCCGAAACCGCCTCCCTGACGGCAGAGTTGCAGCGCACGCGGGCCGACGCCACCGCACGGATCGACGAGGCGCGCGCCTCGCTGGCCTCGGCGCGCAGCGACCTCGCCAAGGCGCGCGGGGAGATGGCCAAGATCGAGGTCAGGGTCGCGAGGCAGCAGACGCTCCAGGTCACGGCGCCGGTGGACGGCACGGTCCTGCGGGTGCTGGCCCGCCGGAGCGGCGAGCTGCTGAAAGCCGGGGAACCGCTCGCCATGATCGTGCCCCGCTCGACGCGCGATGTGGTGGAGCTCTGGGTGGACGGCAATGACATGCCGATGGTGCTCCCGGGCCAGCCGGTCCGCCTCCAGTTCGAGGGCTGGCCGGCGCTGCAGTTCTCCGGCTGGCCGTCGATCGCCGTCGGCACCTTTGGCGGCCGCGTCGCGCTGGTCGACGCCACGGACAACGGCAAAGGGAAGTTCCGCGTGCTCATCGAGTCGGACGAGGCGCACGAGCGGTGGCCGTCCGTGCGCTTCCTGCGACAGGGCGTGCGGGCCAACGGCTGGGTGATGCTCAACGTCGTTCCGGTGTGGTTCGAGTTGTGGCGGCAGTTCAACGGCTTCCCGCCGGTCATCGCGCCGAACGAACCCCTGTCCGCGGAGATGACGTCCAAGGACGGCGACGGCGGGAGCAGCGGGAAGGACGACGAGAAGTGACGACCCGGATGCCCCGCGGCGGCAGAGCGCCATTTGCCCTGGCGCTCATCGGGCTGCTGGCAGCGGTGCCCGCAGGGGCGCAGGCGCCGCTGACGGCCGGCGACGTGCTGGCCTCGGTGGAACGCTCCCTGCCCCTGCTCGAGCGGGCCCGGCAGGATGTGAGCCTGGCCGCCGGAGAGGTGACCGAGGCCCAGGGTGGCTTTGACGTGTCGCTGTCCTCGTCGACGAAGAGCAGCCGCGGCGCGTACGACAACGATCGGTTCTCGGCGATCCTCCAGCAGCCTCTCGCGCCGCTCGGTCTGACCACCTACGGCGGCTATCGCTCCGGCACCGGCACCTTTGCGCCCTACGACGGCAGGGCGCTCACCCTCTCGCAGGGCGAGGCCGTGCTCGGGCTGTCCGTCCCGCTGCTCCGCAATCGGGACGTCGATGCACGGCGGGCGGACCGACAACGGGCGACGCTGGGCTTTGCCGCGGCCGAGCAGGCCCTGGCCAAGGCGCGCCTCACGTTCTACAAGGATGCGCTGGCCGAGTACTGGAACTGGGCGGCCGCAGGCAGACAGCTGAATGTCGCGCGGGCGCTCCTCGACCTTGCCGTCGCCCGGGACCAGCAATTGGCGGACAGCATCGCCCTTGGGCAGACCGCCCCGGTAGAGCGCACGGACAATCGACGGGCCATCCTCCAGCGTCAGTCTGCGGTCGTCAACGCCGAACGCCAGCTCCAACTGGAAGCCATCGAGCTGTCGCTGTATCTCCGGGGCCCCGACGGCGCGCCACTGCGACCCGGCGCGACCGCACTTCCGGCACTGCCACGGCCGGCCGGACCATCGGCCCTCCCGGGTGAAGAAGCGCTCATGGAGACCGCACGGACTCGGCGTCCCGAGCTCCAGTCGATCCGCCTGAAACGTGAGCAGGCCGAAGTGGATCTCCGTCTGGCGGCCAATAATCGCCTCCCGAGCCTGGACTTCTCGGTGGAAACCAACCGTGACTTCGGCGCCGCCGTCAAAGGCGCGGGCTCGGGGACCGAGGCCGGCTTCACCTTCACCTTTCCCCTCCAGAACCGGAAGGCGTCCGGCAAACGCGCGCAGGTGCAGGCCAAACTCTCGGGGGTCACGGCCGAACTGCGCTGGGCCGAGGATCGCGTGCGCGCCGACGTCCAGGACGCCGTGAGCGCACTCCGCGCGTCAGCCGCCACCGTGGAGATCGTGGCCCAGGAGGTCGCCGTGGCCCGGGAACTCGAGGGACTCGAGCGAGACCGCTTCGCGCTCGGGGATTCCACGCAGTTCCTGGTCAACCTGCGGGAACTGGCCACGGCCGACGCCGAGCTGCGCGAGGTGAAGGCCCTGGCGGACTACCAGAAGGCGCTCGTCACCGTCGAGGCGGCTACGGGCCAGCTCCTGGACCGCGCTCCAGCT
>JBIKWH010000016.1:0-13042 GCA_044356435.1 Vicinamibacterales bacterium | reverse complement strand
CTCTCCGTCCGCGAGACGGAAGCCATGGTGCGCAAGGAAACATCCAGTCCAGGGGTCTCCGCAACTGGACACGCGCCGCAGGCCGAGCCACCGAGGGCCGACGTGCACACCCGTGCCGCGGAAGACCGCATGCGCTTTGTACTCGGAACGCGCGTGCACATTGCGAGAAAAGGCGCTGGCGGACAGATCCGGATTGACTTCGCGAACGAAGACGAACTGAACCGTCTGTACGACCGCCTGACCGCGAACTAGACGCGGCCAATCGGCCCCGAACGGTGCCCTCCAGGGCTACGGCCGCGACAGGGCTTCGTGGTATAAAAGCTTGTTTGTGAACCGCCCGGCGGACCACGCAGGGGCACTCAAAGACGAACTCGTTCAACTCCCTGAACGCAACGTTTTCCGAGCCCAGCCAGGACGCTGGCCGGCCCGGCACGCTGGACGACTGAATACGCATGAGTAACCGGGCTTCGGCCGGCCGCTACGCACGGGCCCTCTTCGATGTCGCGCTGCAGGAACAACTCCTGGACCAGGTCGCCACCGATCTCGATCGGGTGGCCGAGCTCGTCGCCGCGAACGAAGAGCTGCGCAAGACCTTCGGCAATCCCGCGATCCCTGCGCATCTGAAGCGCAACATCGTGCAGGCGCTCGCCGGCCGCCTGTCGCTCGCCACGCCCGTCGCCAAGCTTCTCGGCCTCATGGCGGACCGCGATCGCCTCGGCAGCATCGCCAGCCTTCGCGCGGCATTCACCGCGCGGCTGAACGTGCACCGCAACATCGTCCTCGCCGACATTCAGACCGCCGAACCGCTCGAGCCGGCGCAGGCCGCGGAGTGGCAGAAGCGTCTTTCAACCGCGACTGGCCGCCAGGTGAACGTGACGACGAGCGTGGACCCCTCGCTCCTCGGCGGCGTTCGCGCCCGGATCGGCAGCACCGTATATGACGGCAGCATCGTGATGCAGCTCGCGCACCTCAGAAGCAGCCTCGTGGATCGTCTGTAGCAGAGACAGGTAAATGGACATTCGAGCAGAAGAGATTTCCAAGATCATTCGCGAACAGATCGGCAGCCATTCCGTCCACGTGGACGTGGCCGAGGTCGGCACGGTGATCTCGATCGGTGACGGCATCGCCCAGGTCCACGGCCTGGAACGCGCCATGGCCGGCGAGATGCTGGAGTTCACCCACGGCGTGTTCGGCATCGCGCTGAACCTCGAAGAGGACAGCGTCGGCGCCGTGCTGCTGGGCGAGTTCCGCGAAATCAAAGAAGGCGACGTCGTCAAGCGCACCGGCCGCATCATCTCGGTGCCCGTCGGTGACGAACTGCTCGGCCGCGTGGTCAACGCGCTCGGCCAGCCGATCGACGGCAAGGGCCCGATCGCCACGAAGCAGTTCTTCCCGATCGAGCGCATCGCCCCGGGCGTCACCGACCGTCAGCCGGTGAAGGAACCGCTCCAGACCGGCCTCAAGGCTATCGACGGCATGGTGCCCGTCGGCCGCGGCCAGCGCGAGCTCATCATCGGTGACCGCCAGACGGGCAAGACCGCCGTCGCGCTGGACGCGATCATCAATCAGAAGGGCAAGGGCGTCGTCTGCGTCTACAACGCCATCGGCCAGAAGCGGTCGACGGTCGCGCAGGTCGTCCGCACGCTCGAAGAGAACGACGCGATGAGCTACACCGTCGTTGTCTCGGCGTCGGCCTCCGACCCGGCGTCGATGCTCTACATCAGCCCGTACTCAGCCTGCGCGATCGGCGAGTTCTTCCGCGACAGCGGCCGTCATGCGCTGGTGGTTTACGACGACCTCTCGAAGCACGCCCAGTCCTACCGCGAGATCTCGCTGCTGCTCCGCCGTCCTCCGGGCCGCGAGGCGTATCCCGGCGACGTCTTCTACCTGCACTCCCGTCTGCTGGAGCGTGCGGCCAAGCTGAAGAACGAGCTTGGCGGTGGTTCGCTGACGGCGCTCCCGATCATCGAAACGCAGGCCGGCGACCTCTCGGCGTACATCCCGACGAACGTGATCTCGATCACGGACGGGCAGATCTTCCTGGAGAGCGACCTCTTCCACCAGGGCATCCGTCCCGCCATCAACGTCGGCAACTCGGTGTCGCGCGTCGGCGGCTCCGCCCAGATCAAGGCGATGCGCGCGGTGGCCGGCACGCTGCGTCTCGACCTCGCGCAGTATCGCGAGCTCGCGGCTTTCGCGCAGTTCGGCTCGGACCTCGACAAAGCGACGCAGCAGCAGCTCAACCGCGGCAAGCGTCTCGTCGAAATTCTGAAGCAGCCGCAGTATCTGCCCCTCTCCGTCGAGAAGCAGGTCGTCATGATCTTCGCGGCGACCAACGGCTATCTCGACCCCGTTGCCGTCGAGGATCTGCGCAAGTACGAGGACGAGCTCTACCGCTTCCTCGAATCCCGTCATCCCGCCGTGCTCACCAGCATCGCCGAGAAGAAGGTGCTGGACGACGAGGTGAAGGCCGCGCTGAAGGCCGCACTCGTGGACTTCGCGAAGGGCTTCGTCGGTTCCAAGGCAGTGGTTGCCTAGAACATGCCGTCACTGATTGACCTCCGTCGCCGGATCCGCGCGGTCAAGTCGACGCGGCAGATCACCAAGGCGATGAAGATGATCGCGGCCTCGCGCCTGAAGCGCGCGCAGGACCGCGTCATCGGGGCGCGTCCCTTTGCGCAGCGCATCCGCGGAGTCCTGAACGGCCTGGTCACCCGGGTCGACAGCTCGACGCACCCGCTGCTGCGCGTGCCGGCCGAGGGCGAAGGGCGTCCGCTGCTGATCGTCGTGACCGCGGATCGCGGCCTGTGCGGCGGCTTCAACTCGAACATCGCCAAGGCCGCCAGTCAGTACATCCTCCACAACGGCACGGCGGCGGCGCCGATGGCACTTGGCCTGGTAGGCCGGAAGAGCCGTGAGTTCTTCGGCCGCCGCGGACTCGAAGTCGTCTACGACCGCATCAACGTCTTCCAGAAGCTCTCGTTCAACGACGCCATCGAGCTGGCGGATGTCGCGATCGAGGAATTCACCTCCGGACGGGCCTCGCGTGTGGACATCGTGTTCAACGAGTTCAAGTCCGTCATGACCCAGCAGGTCGTCGTCGAAACCCTCCTGCCGATCCCGCGCGAGAACATCGAAGGCGGCTCCAGCAGCGCGGCCTCGGACTACCTGTACGAACCCGAGCCCGAGCAGATCTTCAAGGACCTGCTGCCGCGCTACGTGCAGGTGCAGGTCTATCGTGCGCTGCTCGAATCCAACGCCGCGTTCTTCGCCGCCCAGATGACGGCCATGGATGCCGCGACCCGCAATTCGACCGAGATGATCGACGACCTGACGCTCTACATGAACAAGGTGCGCCAGGCCGCCATCACCCGCGAAATCATTGAAGTAGTGTCGGGCGCTTCGGCGACATAGCCGCCCGCACCGCGATCGCAACACGACACACGAGAGATATGGCACAGACAGCAACGGCTCAGCGCACGGGCAAGGTGGTTCAGGTCATCGGACCCGTCATCGACATCGAGTTCCCCGAGGGACTGCCCGAGATCTACAACGCAGTCCGCGTGGTCTCGGACGGCAAGGACGGCAGCGAGAAGATCGACGTCGTCGCGGAGGTGCAGCAGCACCTCGGCGAAAATCGCGTCCGCGCCATCGCCATGAAGGCGACCGATGGCATGACCCGCGGCATGACGGTGATCGACACGACCGCCCCGATCTCGGTGCCCGTTGGTCCGGAGACGCTCGGCCGCGTGCTGAACGTGCTCGGTGAACCGGTGGACTACCCGGATCGCCCCGTGAACTCGAAGGAGCGCTGGCCCATCCATCGGCCCGCGCCATCGCTCGAAGAGCAGTCCACCGAACTGAAGATGTTCGAGACGGGCATCAAGGTCATCGACCTGCTCGAGCCGTATCTCCAGGGCGGAAAGATCGGTCTCTTCGGCGGCGCCGGCGTCGGCAAGACGGTCATCATCATGGAGCTCATCAACAACATCGCCATGAAGCACGGCGGTGTGTCGGTGTTCGGTGGTGTCGGCGAACGCACCCGTGAAGGCAACGACCTCTGGCTCGAGTTCCAGGAGTCGGGTGTTATCAACACGGAAGACCTCACGAAGTCGCGCGCCGCGCTTGTCTACGGCCAGATGACGGAGCCGCCGGGCGCGCGTCTGCGCGTCGGCCTCTCCGCACTGACGGTGGCCGAGTATTTCCGCGACGCCGAAGGCAAGGACGTGCTCCTCTTCATCGACAACGTGTTCCGCTTCACGCAGGCGGGCTCGGAAGTCTCGGCGCTCCTCGGCCGCATGCCCTCCGCCGTCGGTTACCAGCCGACGCTGGCCTCTGAAATGGGCCAGATGCAGGAACGCATCACGTCGACGAAGAAGGGCTCGATTACGTCCGTGCAGGCCATCTACGTGCCCGCCGACGACTACACCGACCCGGCTCCCGCGACGGCGTTCGCGCACCTCGACGCGACCACGAACCTCTCGCGTCAGATTGCCGAGCTCGGCATCTACCCGGCCGTCGATCCGCTGGCCTCGACCTCGCGCATTCTCGACCCGCGCGTCCTCGGCGACGAGCATTACAACGTCGCCCGGTCGGTGAAGCAGGTGCTGCAGCGCTACAAGGACCTGCAGGACATCATCGCGATTCTCGGTATCGACGAGCTCTCCGAAGAAGACAAGCTCACCGTGACGCGCGCCCGCAAGCTGCAGAAGTTCCTGTCGCAGCCGTTCTTCGTCGGCGAGCAGTTCACCGGCCTCAAGGGCAAGTACGTCTCGGTGGCCGACACGATTCGTGGCTTCAAGGAAGTCGTCGAAGGCAAGCACGACGACCTGCCGGAACAGGCGTTCTACATGGTCGGCACCATCGAAGAGGCCATCGAGAAGGCCCGGACGATGAAGGGCTAGTGTGCTGACGCTCGAAATCGTGACGCCCGACCGGGCGCTGGTGCGTGAGTCGGTGGACGAGGTGCAGGTACCGGCGGCAGACGGCTACATGGGCATTCTGCCCGGGCACACGCCGCTGCTGGCCACGCTCCAGGTCGGCCAGCTCACCTACCGCATCGGCCAGCAGACCACGGGGATGCACGTCGCCTTCGGCTTTGTCGAAGTGCTGCCCGATCGGGTGACCGTGCTGGCTCAGGTGGCCGAGCGCGCCGAGGACATCGACATCGAGCGCGCCGAAGCCGCGAAGCGACGGGCCGAAGAGCGTCTCGCCCAGGCCACTCAGGGTCAGGGGATCGATTTCGAGCGGGCCCGGGTGGCGATGATGAAGTCGTTGATCCGCCTGCAGGTGGTCAGTCGTCTCAAGTCGCGCATGTAATGAGTGTTCAGTAATCTCAGGCAACTATTCCGCTACCGGGCCCTGATTCAGGGGCTCGCGGCCCGCGAGCTCACCGCCCGCTACCGGGGATCTGCCCTCGGGTTCCTCTGGTCCTTCGTCAACCCGCTCCTGCTGCTGCTCATCTACACCTTCGTCTTCACGGTGGTGATGCCGGGCACGCGCCCGGAGGCGTACGAGCCCTACGCGCTCTTCATGTTCTGCGGCATCCTGCCGTGGACGTGGTTCTCGACGTCGCTGCTCGAATCCTCGAACGCGCTCATCGCCGGGGGGAACCTGATCCGCAAGGTGCTCTTTCCGGCGGAAGTGCTGCCCATCACGACGGTCCTGGCTAACCTCGCGCACTTCTGCCTTGGCCTGCCGATTCTCGCCGCGTTCCTGCTCTATTACCGCGCCCCGTTCCTCACGCCGGACCTGCTCTGGCTGCCCGTCGTGATCCTCGTGCAGCTCGTGCTCTCGCTCGGCCTCGCGCTGTTCTTCTCCGCGCTCACGGCCATCTTCCGCGACGTCAGGGATCTCCTCACGAACCTCGTAACCGTCTGGTTCTTCGCGACGCCGATCATCTACCCCTACGCGCAGGCGCCGGAGTCCGTGCGGCCATATCTCGCGGCAAACCCGTTCACGCATCTCGCGCGCGCCTACCAGGACATCCTGTTCACGCCCGGTCCCTATACCGCGTGGCCGCACCTGCTCGCGCTGGGCGGCGCCTCGCTTATCGTGTTCTTCGTCGGCTACGGTCTGTTCGACCGGCTCCGCGACGCGCTCCCGGAGTCCGTCTAGTCATGGCCGCCATCGACGTCCGCGACGTCCGGAAGGTCTACCAGCGCTTCAGCCAGCGCCGGCAGTTCTCCACGCTCAAGAGTGCGCTGCTCGGCGGCGGCGCCACGCGGGCGTTCCGGCCTGACGAATCGCTCGAGGCGCTCAAGGGCGTGAGCTTCAGCGTCAACCGTGGACAGTCGTTCGGCATCGTCGGGCGGAACGGCTCCGGCAAGAGCACGATGCTCAAGCTCCTCGCCGGCATCGGCAAACCGACGTCCGGCAGCATCGCGGTAGCCGGCCGCGTGTCCGCGCTGATCGAGCTGGGAGCCGGCTTCCACCCCGAGATCTCCGGCCGCGAGAACGTGTTCATCAACGGTCTGATGCTCGGTCTCTCCCGAAAGGAAATCGCCCAGCGCTTCGACGCGATCGTGGCTTTCGCCGAGCTCGAGGATTTCATCGACGCGCCGGTCAAGACCTACTCGTCCGGCATGTACATGCGGCTCGGCTTCGCCGTGGCCACGCACGTCGACCCCGATGTGCTGCTCGTGGACGAAGTGCTCGCCGTGGGCGACGAGGCCTTCACGCACAAGTGCCTCGATACGTTCGCCGAGTTCCGTCGCCGTGGCCGCACGGTCATTCTCGTCACGCACTCGCTGGACCTCGTCGACCGCTTCTGCGACGAGGCCCTGTGGCTCGACCACGGCACCGTGCGCGCGCAGGGCGACCCGCGTCGCATCGTCGACGAGTACCGGCTGGATGTCGCGCGCACCGAGGACCGGCAGCTCGCGGCGGGCAATCTGCAGGCCGCGGAGAGGGTCAGCGTGACCGCCGCGTCAGCCGACTCGCCCGCTGGTCCGCAGGGCGCCGACACAGCCGGCCCTGATACGGCGACGCCCGACTCATCGGCGGAGTCAGCGGCCAGCGAGCCGGCCGACATGTTCAAGGCGGTCGAGGGGCGCTGGGGTTCGCGCGAAGCCGAGATTACGGCGGTCGAACTGCTCGGTGCTGACGGCTCCGCGGCCACCGTGCATGAATCCGGCGGGCGCATGACCATCCGCCTGTCCGTCCGCGCCGCGCAGCCCGTGCCAGACACCGTGTTCGGTGTGGGCGTTTTCAACGCCGACGGCGCGTGCTGCTACGGCACCAACACGTTGATCGACGGCCAGGGCGCGCGGGAACTGCGCGGTGAAGCCACCGTCGCGTTCGAGATCGATCCTCTCGATCTCGTAGCCGGCAGCTACAAGCTCGACGTCGCCGTCCACCGTCCCGACGGCCTGCCCTACGACTACCACCGTCTGCTCTACAGCTTCCGCGTGACATCTCCGCTGGCCGAAGTCGGCATCAGCCGCCTCCGCCACACCTGGCACTTCTCCGGCGACGTGACGCCGTCGGCCGCCCGTACCTAAACCCTCGTCATGGCGGCTCACCCTTCTCTCGCGCTCAGCGCGCTGTTCAAGACTGCCGTCACGCGTGCCGGCCTGGACCGGCTCACGGCCCGCACCGCCGGGCTGACGCCGTCCGGCAAGGCGCTCGCGCTCGCGCACGCCGCCTCGACCTTCGGCGGCACCACCGTCGCCATCGTGCCTACGGACCGCGACGTGGACCAGCTCGTGGCCGATGCCCAGTTCTTCCTGACGACCATGACTGGCGGGAGCGGCGCAGCGGCGCTCGTTCATCCGTTCCCGTCGCACCAGGTCGACCCGTACCGCGGCATGACGCCGCACTTCCGCGTGCTCGCCGCGCGAGGGCGTGCGCTGCACGCGATTGCCGGTCAGCAGGCGCGGCTCGTCGTCGCGTCGGCCTCGGCTGTTCTGCCGCTCGTCAGCCGACCCGAGCGTATTCGCGGTGCCGCCGTGGACCTCCGCATCGGCACCATCATCGAGCCGCACGACCTTGCGGAGCGCCTCGTTGACGCCGGCTTCACGCGCGAAGACCCGGTGGACGCCCACGGCGAGTTCACGCTGCGCGGCGGCATCGTCGACATCTTCCCGGCCGACTCCGAGAAGCCCGTTCGGCTGGAGTTTGTCGGCGACCAGGTGGAGAGTCTGCGGCGCTTCGACCCGGCCACGCAGCGCTCAGCAGACGCCGTCGACCAGCTCTCGGTGAGCCCTGTCCGTGACCGCCTTGAGGGCGACGACGACCCCGTCACGTTCTTCGACTTCCTCGCCGAGGCTGGCGCGTGCCAGTTCGTGGCGATCGAGCCGACCGAGGTCGTCGAGATCCTCGGCCGCACATGGGAGCAGGCCGCGCGGAGCTGGGAGAACGCCAACAACTCGAGCGCGGAGGCGCTCCCACCGCCCGAGCGGTTGCTCGCCGGTGAGACCACCGTGCTCGCCACCCTCGCCGCCGCCAGCACGCTCGAAGAGCTCGGCCTGGACGACGCCGTCCGACATGTGTCCTGTCAGCCCGTCGTCGAATACCGCGGGCGGATCGTCGACTGGGTGAACGACCTGCGCCGCGGGCGTGAGCAGGGCGACACGCAGGTGTTCCTCGCCGAAACGCCCGGCATGGCCGAACGCGTGGCCGAGGTGCTGCAGGAGTACGACGTCCTCGCGCAGCCCGTCGACCATCCCGACGGCACGCGCACGGCCACCGTGCTCATCGGCATCGGCGTCGTCTCGAAGGGCTTCCGCCTGCCCGAGGCGCACCTGGCCGTGTTTGCCGAGCGCGACATCTTCGAGGAGTCGCGCCGCACCGAGGACCGCCCGCGAACGCGCGACCTCGCGCGCACGTTTCTCTCCGACCTGCGCGATCTCAAGAAGGGCGATCTCGTCGTCCACGTCGACCACGGCATCGGCGAGTTCGTCGAGCTGAAGCAGCTCGGCCTCGGCGGCTCCGCCGGCGCCACCGGAAGTGGCGTGCAGGAGTTCCTCGAACTCCGCTACGCCAACGACGACAAGCTGTTCGTCCCTGTCGAGCGGCTGGATCTCATCCAGAAGTACACCGGCGGCACGCGCCCCGCGCTCGACAAGCTCGGCGGCACCACGTGGGAGAAGGCCAAGACGCGCGTCAAGAAGGCCATGCGCGACATGGCCGAGGAGCTGCTCAAGCTCTACGCGCAGCGCAAGGCCGTGGCCGGTCACGCCTTCGCCGCCGATTCCCACTGGCAGCAGGAGTTCGAGGACGCGTTCCCCTACGACCTCACCGTGGACCAGGCCACGGCCGTCGGCGACATCAAGCGCGACATGGAAGCCGCCACGCCGATGGACCGACTGCTCTGCGGCGACGTCGGCTACGGCAAGACCGAGGTCGCCATGCGCGCCGCGTTCAAGGCCGTGATGGACGGCAAGCAGGTGGCCGTGCTCGCGCCGACCACCGTGCTCGCGTTCCAGCACCTCAAGACGTTCCGGTCTCGCTTCTCCGGGTTCCCCGTCACCATCGACATGGTCAGCCGCTTCCGCACGAAGCAGGAGCAGCAGACCGTCGTGGAGAGCGCCGGCGCCGGGAAGCTCGACATCATCATCGGCACGCACCGCCTGCTTTCGAAGGACGTGCAGTTCAAGGACCTGGGGCTGCTGATCGTCGACGAGGAACAGCGCTTCGGTGTGGCCCACAAGGAGCGCATCAAGCAGATGAAAAAGCGGGTGGACGTGCTCACCATGAGCGCCACGCCCATCCCCCGCACGCTGAACATGTCGCTCGTCGGCATCCGCGACATGTCCATCATCGAGACGCCCCCAAAGGACCGTCTCTCGATCCAGACCAACGTCGTCAAGTTCGACAGCGCCGTCATCGAGCGCGCGGTCAAGAACGAGATGGCGCGCGGCGGGCAGGTCTATGTCGTCCACAACCGCGTGGAGTCCATCTTCTCGATCGGCAACCTGCTGCAGCGGCTCGTTCCGGAAGCGAAGATCGTCATCGGCCACGGGCAGATGGGCGAGGAGGAGCTCGAGCGCGCCATGCTCGCCTTCGTGCAGAAGGAAGCCGACATCCTGCTCGCCACGACCATCGTCGAGAACGGCCTCGACATCCCGAACGCCAACACCATCATCATCAACCGGGCCGACCGCTACGGCCTCTCGCAGCTCTATCAGCTCCGCGGCCGCGTCGGCCGGTCCGACCGGCCCGCCTACGCCTACCTGCTGATTCCGCCCGAGCAGTCGCTGACGCCCGTCGCGCGCAAGCGCCTCGCCGCCATCCGCGAGTTCAGCGACCTCGGCAGCGGTTTCCGCGTGGCGGCGCTCGACCTGGAGATCCGCGGCGCCGGGAATCTCCTCGGCGGCGAGCAGAGCGGGCAGATCGACTCCGTCGGCTTCGAGATGTACATGAAGCTCCTCGACGAGACGATCAAGGAGCTGAAGGGCGAAGACATCGACGACGACGCCCGCGCCACCGTGAACCTCGGCGTGGACCTGAAGATCGAGCCGTCCTACATCCCGGAGACGAACCAGCGGCTCACGGTCTACCGGAAGATCGCCGCTGCCCGCACCGAGTCCGAACTCGACACGGCGCTCCAGGACGTCCGCGACCGATACGGCCCGTTCCCGCCGGCGCTCCTGAACCTGGCGGAGTACGGCCGCGTCCGCGTGTTTGCGGACAAGCTCGGCATCGAGTCCATCGACCGCGAAGGCCGCCTGATCGTCCTGCGCTTCCGGCAGACCGCGAAGGTGGACCCGACGCGGCTCGTGAAGGTGGTCGCCGACTGGCCGGGCGCCATCCTTGTGCCGCCGGTCTCGCTCAAGCTGGACCTGGACGTCACGACGAAGGCCGCCGTGGTGCCCCCGTCCCGACCGGGATCCGGTCCGGCGGGCCCGGTCGGCGCTCGCCCCGGTGCGTCCGCGCCCGGCCGCCCGACCCCCGGCGCCCCAGTTCGACCCACCGGAAACCCGTGGGAGGGTCGCCTGGCCGGGCTTCAGGCCGCCAAACGCGCCGGCCGGACGTCTGAACCAGGGAAGTCCGCCGGTTGGTGGACCGCCCGGGCAACCGCCGGCACCGTGGAGCCAGGGTTCAGCAAGGCCGAGATTCTCAAGAAGCCCGAGCAGGATCCCCGGGCCGAGGGCGGCCTATTCGAGCGGCTCGGCGGGCTGCTCAGAGCCCTGTCCTGACAGGGCCAGAGGCCTGATAACATGTTGATCCGTAAGGAATTGCCATGATGAAACGCCCCGCGACTGTTGCGCCCGTCCTGGCCCTCGTGCTGGCCGTCACACTGCCCGTGTTCGGAGGCCTTCGGCTCACCGCCGGCGAGGTCGTCGAGCAGGTCCTCGTCAAGGTCAACGGCGAGATCATCAGCAAGAGCGAGTTCGAGCAGCGGCAGGTGGCTGCCATCCGGACCCGGCCCGAGTTCGCCGACGGCAACGCCGCGCAGGACGAGATCAAGAAGGCGCTCCTTGAGATCACGCCGGATCTGATCCTCGCCATCGTCGACGAGATGCTCCTCATCCAGCGCGGGAAGGAACTCGGCTACGCGCTCGGCGACCAGCAGTTCCAGGGCATCGTCGACAACATCAAGAAAGAGAACAAGCTCGAAAGCGAGGAGGACTTCCAGGCCGCGCTCAAGCAGGAAAACATGACCATGGCCGACCTCCGCCGGAACATGGAACGGCAGATGCTCGTGAGCCGCGTGCAGCAGCAGGAGGTCGCGGACAAGATCGGCGTCACCGACGACGAGGCCAAGGCCTACTACGCCGAGCACATGAACGAGTTCACCACGCCGGCGGACATCTCGCTGCGCGAGATCCTGATCGAGGTGCCCGTCGTGAACGGTGCTACCAACGTGGCTCAGGACGAAGAGGCGAAGGCCAAGGCCGAAGATATCCGCAAGCGCCTCATCGCCGGAGAGCCGTTCCCGCGCCTCGCGGCGGACCTCTCCGACTCTGCCTCGAAGACCAACGGTGGCCTCATCGGACCCTTCAAGCGCACCGATCTCTCACCCGCGCTGCTCAAGGTGATCGACGGCCTGAAGCCGGGCGAGGTTTCCGAACCGTTGCGCGTGGCCAAGGGCTACGAGCTTTTCAAGCTCGAAGACAAGACGGCGGAACGCGTGCTCGGTTTCGACAACGCGCGCGGCGCCATCGCCGACCGTGTGGCGCAGGAGAAGCAGCGGGTCGAGCTGCAGAAGTATCTGAGCCAGCAGCGGGCCCAGGCCATCATCACGTGGCGGAACGACGACCTGAAGAAGGCCTACGAGCAGGCGCTGGCCAAGCGGCAGGCCATCGTTGCTCCCGCCGCCGCAGCCGCGAACTGACACGTGAGCACCGCGCCCGCCTCGCCCGCGACCGGGAAGATCAGCGCGCCCGCGCTGCATGAGGTGGCGTGGTTTGCACTCTGGACGCGCTCACGCCACGAGCAGGTCGTCCGCGAACAGCTCGAACGCAAGCACGTCGAGGTGTTCCTCCCCACCGTCACCCGCTGGAGCCGCTGGAAGGACCGCAAGAAACAGATCGCCTGGCCGCTCTTTCCCGGCTACTGCTTCGCGCGCTTCGATCCCCAGGACAAGCTCTCCGTGCTCAAGTGCGTGGGCGTGGTGAACATCATCTCGTTCGAGAGTGAGCTCGCGCCCATTCCCGACAACGAGATCGCCGGCATCCGTCAGCTCGTCGAGAGCGACCTCGCCTACGACCCGTGCCCGATGATTCACGAGGGCGACATGGTCGAAGTGAAGCACGGGCCGCTCAAGGGCGTCGTCGGCCGGCTCGTGCGCAAGGGCACGCACGCCCGGCTGGTGCTCGCCGTCGAGATGATCGGACAGGCCGTGAGTGTAGAAGTGGATGCCGCCGATGTCCGTGCGTACTGACTCCACCGCCAGTGCGGGCGTGCCGAGCGGCAAAGGCTTCGCGCCGGTCCGCATCGGCTCCGTAACACTCGAGACGCCGCTCGCCGGTGCGCCCATGGCCGGCATGACCGACTCCGCGTTCCGGCGGCTGGTGAAGCGCCAGGGCGGCTGCGGCCTTGTCGTGACCGAGATGGTGAGCTCGGATGGCCTCGTGCGCGGCATCGACCGCACCCT
>JBIKWH010000270.1:0-3758 GCA_044356435.1 Vicinamibacterales bacterium | reverse complement strand
CGCCGACCTGCGTGATGAAGCTGGCGAGGATGCGATCGACGGGCTTGCCGGTCACGCGGGCCATCTCGCGCCAGAAGTCTTCGCCGGCGGCGTTGGAGAAGGCGTACTTGGTGAGATAGCTGGCGACGCCCTTCCGGAACGCCTCCTCGCCGACGTAGCGCTCGAGCATGCGGAGCACGGCGGCGGTCTTCTCGTAGGCGATGCCGTCGAACACCTCGTTGATCTCGGCCGGCGTGGAGACGCGCATGCGGATGGCGCGGGTGGCATCCTGCGAATCGGTGCCGAGCGCGGCGAGGGTGTCGTCGGCCTGCGTGAGTTCCATCTGCCACTCGGGCTTCCAGGTCAGGAGCGGCTTGTTCTCCATCCACGTGGCAAAGCCTTCGTTGAGCCAGATGTCGTCCCACCACTTCATGGTGACGAGATCCCCGAACCACTGGTGCGCGATCTCGTGGCTGATGACAGACGCGATGCGCTTGCGCGTGCCGAGCGAGGAAAGCTGGGGATCGGCCAGCAGCACGGACTCGCGGAACGTGATGGCGCCGACGTTCTCCATGGCTCCGGCGGAGAAGTCGGGAATGCCGATGATGTCCAGCTTGCCGAAGGGATAGCGGAAGCCGAAGTACTCCGTCTGCAGCTTGAGCAGCGTCTCGGTCGCTTCGAGCGCGAAGGAGGTCAGCGGGAATTTGTCCGGCGTGGAGCACACACGGATCGGCACATCGCCCGAGGCGCCGCTGCGGCACTGGAAGTCGCCGACGAGAAGCGCCACCAGATAGCTGCTCATCCGCGGCGTGCGCGCAAAGGTCACGGTGTGGGTGCCGTTCTGCGCGTTGGGCACGTCCGAGACGATGGCGCCATTGGAGATGGCCATCGCCGAGGCGGGGGCGGTGACAGAGAGATCGAACGTGGCCTTGAAGGCGGGTTCGTCGAAGCCGGGGAACATGCGGCGTGCGTCGGTGGCTTCGAGCTGGGTGACGGCGTACTTCTTTCCGTTGGCGGTGCTCAGGTAGAAGCCGCGGAGCTGGTCGTTGAGGATGCCGGTGAAGCGGATGTCGAGGGTGGCAGGGCCCGCGGCGATAGGCTTCGGCACGCGGAGCGTGGCAGTCTCGGCTTTCGCATCCAGCGCGATGCTCGCCGTCTGGGTCTGGCCGGCAGAGGTGATGGTCGCCGACTGAACTGTAATTTCCGCCGCGTTCAGCGTAACCGTCGCCGTGCTGGTGCGACTGCGGACGTCGATGCGCGCTGTCCCGGAGAAGGTGTTCGTCGAGAAGTCAGGCGCAAACCACAGGGTGTAGTGATCCGGCGCGACGGTTGCAGGCAGTCGTTGCGCCGAGAGAGATCCTGGCAGGCCGAGCAGCAGGATGGCTGTGAGCAACAGGACGTATCGCACTGGAGCGTGCATAGGCACACGTTAACGCGCTTAGGGACCGTGTGACAATGCCGCGCGGAGGAGTTCGCATGAGAGTCGCAGGATGGTGTGGACTGGTGGGAATCGTGGCGTCGGTGGCGTGTGGCGGAGCGCCGGAGGGTACGGCCGGGGAAGCCGCGCCAGGGGGAGCCGCTGGCGCCGGAACCAGTGAGGCCGTCGCTCCTGCGCCTCCAGCCCCGGTGCAGGTCGCGGTGCCCGCCGGCACGCCCATTTCCGTCAGGCTCGGCGCCACGGTCTCCACGGAAACAGCCAATGCGGGCGATGCTGTCGAAGGCACGGTGGCGAAGGATGTCTCCGTCGACGGCCGTGTCGTGATTCCGGCGGGGTCTGTTGTGACCGGAGCCGTGACCGAAGCCGTCCGTCCGGGCCGCGTGAAGGGCCGGGCGCAACTGGCGATTCGCTTCACGGCCGTGAAGCTCGGGACCGCGCAGCAGGCGATGGCGACCGGCGCGATCGTGCGCGAGGGCGAGGCGACCAAGAGCGAGGATGCCAGGAAGGTGGGCATCGGCGCGGGAGCCGGCGCCGTCGTCGGCGCGATTCTCGGTGGGGGCAAGGGCGCGGCGAAGGGTGCGGCGGTCGGTGCGGCCGGCGGCACCGGCGTGGTGCTGGCGACGCGCGGCGAGGACGTGGCGATCGGGAAGGGCGAGCCGGTGAACACGACCCTGACGGCGCCGATCACGGTCACGCTGCCGGGGAGATAGATCAACGCCCGCAGGGGGCGGCGTCGCCGGGGCGCTACGGGGTCGCGGCGGCGAGCGTGTCGAGGGCGTCGAACACGGCGCGTGTGATGGCCTGCTCGGCCGCGGCCGACGAGGGGAACGAGCCAGGCACGTGGTCTCCCGTCGTCGCGGTCACGGTCCGGATCGCGGGGGCTGGAGGGACGGCGCGCACGAGCGCGGCCGTCTCCCGCCATCGCGCCATCTCGCGCGTCGCGCGTGTCAAGTGATCCGGGCGAAACAGAAAGGCCCGCATCGCGCCACCGGACTGCCCTGGCAGTTCCGCCGTTTCGGCCGCGCCATGCCCGCTCATGCGCAGCAGGCCCGTGCGGGCCAGCCACGGGGAGAGCGGCAGGCTCGGCGGCTGCGCTGTTTCGTTGGCAGCGTCAGGCTCGTCCACGAGCACCAGCGCGGTGACATCCTGCGGGTACTGGCCGGCGTAGAGCCGCGCGTACCATGCACCCAGCGACTGCCCGACCAGCACGACGGGCCTGTGTACCTTGACGGCGTCGAGCAGGGCGTGCAGTTCGCCAGCCACGCGACCTGGCTCGAAGGTCATGCTGCTCGCTTCACTCCAGCCCAGACCGGATCGGTCGTAACTGCACACGCGCGTTCGGGCCGCGAGGGCCGGCTGCACGCGTCCCCAGGCGGACGAGCCACCGGCCTCGGGCGCTTCCAGGATCACCAGCGGAAGTCCGTCGCCCTGACAGAAGAGATGGAGCTGGTGGTCGCCTACGCTGATGCGCGCGCCGGGCGGCGGAAAGTCGCGCCGTTCGAGCGCGGTGGCCACGCCCTGCCAGGTCATGCCTGCGGCGAGTGCCACTCCGGCCACGGCCACGGCGAGTTTGAGGATCCGGCGGACCCGGGTCACCGCCTGCGTCACGATTCGTGCTCCTGGAGACCGTACTTCTCGATGCGCGAGTACAGCTGCGAACGGGTAAGCCCGAGCAGCCGCGCCGCGCGCGATTTGTTGTGGCGTGCCTGGGTCAGCGCCTTGACCACGAGCGACCGCTCGACGTCTTCAAGGTCGAGTCCCGAAGCGGGCAACGCGATGCCGGCCGATGTGTCCACGATGGCCGGCCGGGCAGAGGCGAACGGCAGATGCTCGGGCCGGATCACCGCGCCGTCGGCGAGGATGACGGCACGCTCGATGGCGTTCCGCAGCTCGCGGACGTTGCCGGGCCAGCGGTAGGCGAGGAGCTGATCGCGTGCCTCCACGCTGATGCCGGCCGGTGCCTTGCCGACGGTCTGGCCCAGCTCCTTCAGGAAGTCCACGGCGAGCTCCATGATGTCCTCCGGGCGCTCGCGCAGCGGCGGCAGATGAATCTCGAACACACCGAGCCGGTAGTAGAGATCCTCCCGGAAGGTGCCCTTGGCAATCGCATCCATCAGGTCGCGGTTGGTCGCCGCGACGACGCGGATGTCGGCGCGCAGCGTGCGCGTGCCGCCCAGCCGGAGGAACTCGCGTTCTTCGAGCACGCGCAGCATCTTCGCCTGGACGGACACGGACATCTCGCCGATCTCGTCGAGGAAGAGCAGGCCGCCGCTTGCCTGCTCGATGCGTCCGGGCTTCGCCGACACCGCGCCGGTGAACGCGCCGCGCTCGTGGCCGAACA
>JBIKWH010000269.1:0-3785 GCA_044356435.1 Vicinamibacterales bacterium | reverse complement strand
CGTAATTCGTGCCACCGATCAGCACGAGGCGCTTGCCCATGTGGACGATGATGAACGTTTCGGACCGCGTGCCGTGCTTCGCGGGGTCGGCCTTGAAGTTCGGCAGATCGACGACGGTGAACTCCGGCGTGTGCGCGGCGCGCCCGGCCTGGTCATTCTCGGGAATGAACATGTTGCGCGCGAACAGGTTGTGCCACGCGAACTCGGTGACCACGCGGACCGGCATGCGGTACGCCGGGTCCGCACCGGCCCAGGCGTCCAGCACGAACACGTCCTTCCCGGTTGCGAACGCCGCCATGTCCTTGTGGAGCGCGTCGAAGTGCGCCTCGTCGATCGGGCGGTTCGTCGTGCCCCAGTGAATGTGCTGTTCGCTCGAGGGTTCCTTCACGAAGAACTTGTCGTTGGCCGACCGTCCCGTGTGGGTGCCCGTGCGGCAGGCAAAGGTTCCGTCTGCAGTCAGGATGCCCTCGGACCGTCGAACCGCCTCCTCATACAACGCCGGTTCACTGAGGTTCCAATGCTGTGTTCCGGTCTTGGGGAAGCCGATGGCCTGGAGGTTCTTGCCCGCCTGCTCGCTCATGTGCCGCTGTGACCTCTCTGCTGCAAATGTGGGGTTGCTGCCCCGAGAAGATCGTCAGCGTAACACAAGTTAACAGTAGGCTTTGCGGCTATAGTTGATCGCAAGTAAACGCTTCAGCCGGTCCGCCGGTATTACATGCCGACACGTTCCCGTTCACCCGTACCGCTGCCTGTCGTGTCCGTTGCGCAGGACCTCGCGCCGTTGAGCGAGGCCTCGCAGGTTGCGAGCAGGATCAAGCGGCTGCTGGTGGCCGGTCATCGCGACGAAGCGCGGGAACGATTCACATTGCTGGTGGACCTGCTTCACCGGAGGGCCCTGCGGCTTGCCTACGGCTACCTGCGCGACGCCGGAGAGAGCGAGGAAGCTGTCCAGGACGCGTTCCTGAAAGTGTTTCTGCACATGACGTCCTATTCCGAAGCGCGGCCATTCGAGGTCTGGTTCACCCGGATCCTGATCAACGGCTGCCTGGACCGGCAGAAGGCCCGTGGCCGCCGGCTGCGCTGGGTCCTGCCGCTGCCCGAGGACACGACCCGGTATGAGCCCGTCTCGCACACGCCTTCGCCCGAGGCGCGTGTCCTCTCGAAGGCCAGCGCGAGCGCGCTCGGCGCGGCCCTCGGCGAACTGCCGCCGCGTCAACGGCAGGTGTTCGTGCTGCGATATCTGAGCGGGCACTCCCCGGCCGACGTCAGCGAGGCACTGGGCCTGACGGAAGCCACCGTCCGCGTGCACCTCTTCCGCGCGCTTCGTCGGCTGCGCGGACTTCTGGAGCGCTGACCATGGGCCGTCATCTGAGCGACCTCCGCCTGCACGACTTCCTCGACGCGCCGCGCAGCGCCGCGAACGACGTCGCGAACGACGATGCGCACCTCGCCGGCTGCCCGGAGTGTCAGACGCGGCTCGCCTCGCTCGAGGCGTGCGTCGGCCAGATCGTCGCCACCGACGACGCCGCCTTCGAGGCGGCATTCCCCGCCGCGCGCGTCGCGGCGTCGCGGGAACGGATCCTGTCGGCGGTCGCCGAGCACCGGTCGGCCCGTGTCGTGGCCTTCCCCGGCGCGGCACCCCCGGCCGCCCCGTCGCTGCGCGCCCGGCCGCGGTGGATGGCCGCCGCGGCAGCCGGCCTCATCGTCGGGCTGGCCCTCGGACGCTGGACACACTGGGGCGCCCCGGTCCGACCCGTTCCGTCGTCCGCATCCTCGACACAGACCGTCGTCCAGCAGGGCATCCAGCCGGCCGTCTACATCCCGGCCGACGACGATCTCCTGAATGCGGTCGAGTCCGCCAGCCTCGGCCCCGTCTCCGACGTCTGGTCGCTGCATGAGCTGACGCCGCTGGCCGAACGGCACGACGCCGCATGGTAGTCGGCCCGGTGACCACCCAGATCTACCGCAAGGGACTGGACCTCAAGCAGGAGGTCCAGCCGCTCCTGATCGGGAGTTACCACAGCGAGCTGGTCAAGACGATCAAGGCGCAGGACTACGAGTACCGCTCAGGCCGGCTCGTCATCCACATGGCCCGCGAGTTCGGATTCTGCTACGGCGTGGACCGTGCCGTGGACTACGCCTATCAGACGCGGCATCGCTTCCCCGATCGCGATGTGTTTCTCACCGGCGAGATCATCCACAACCCGCACGTGAATGACGAACTCCGGCGCCAGGGCATCCGCTTTCTGAGCGACGACGGCGAGTCAATCGACCAGCTCACACCGGAACAGGTCGTCATCCTGCCGGCGTTCGGCGTCACGCTCGAAATGCTGCAGCGGCTGGACCAGCGCGGCTGCACGCTCGTGGACACCACCTGCGGCAGCGTGCTCAACGTCTGGAAGAACGTCCGCCGTTACGCCGAAGAGGGCTTCACGTCCGTCATCCACGGAAAGCACTGGCACGAGGAGACGCAGGCCACGGCCTCCCAGGCGCTGAACGCGGGCGCCGGCCACTACCTCATCGTCCTGAACGAACAGGAGGCCCGCGTCGCGTGCGACTACATCCGCGGCGGCGGCGACCGCGACGCGTTTGTCGAGCGCTTCGCGGCGGCCACGTCGCCGGGCTTTGACCCGGACCGCGACCTGCAGCGCATCGGCTGCGCCAACCAGACGACGATGCTCAGCACGGAGTCGCTCGCCATCGGCGCGATGTTCCGTGACGCGATCGAAGCCCGGCACGGGGCGTCGGAGACGGCCTTCCGGTTCCGCTCGTTCGACACGATCTGCAGCGCGACGCAGGACCGCCAGGACGCGGTCGAGCATCTCCTCGCGACCCGCCCGATCGACCTGATGATCGTCATCGGGGGCTACAACAGCAGCAACACCTGCAACCTCGCCCGGATGTCCTCGACTCACGTCCCCACGTATCACGTCGCGGATCCGTCGTGCCTGGAGTCGCCGGCGGCGCTGCGGCACAAGCCCGTCGGACAGCCGGCCGAACGGGTGGCCGCGAACTGGCTGCCCCCGGACGGCACGGTCACCATCGGTCTCACGTCAGGCGCGTCGACCCCGGACAGCGTGGTCGAGCGGACCATTCACCGACTCGCCTCCCTGACCGCAGGCCAGCCGGGCTGAGCCCCCGCGTCATGACGGTAAACGGCCCCGGTCGCCCCGGCGTATCCAGAGGCATGCACGCCTTTTTCCACACGCATCTGCGCTCGGCTGTCCTTGTCGCGGCCTGTCTCATGTCGACGGTTCCCGCCTATGCACAGGGGTTCAAGTGGTGGAAGGATGAAACCGTGCAGAAGCGCCTGTCGCTCTCCGTCGACCAGAGCCGGCGCATCAACGACATCTTCGAGCAGGCGAGGCCGGCGCTCCATGCCGGGATCGACCGCCTGGAGAGCGCGGAACAGGAACTCACGGCGCTCATCGACCGCTCGACCGAGGAGGCCCCGATCGTCCGCCAGATCGAACTGGTGGAAGCCGCCCGCGGCGAACTCAACAAGTCACGCACGTTGATGCTGCTCCAGATGCGGCGCGTGCTCTCCCCCGACCAGCGCACGGGCCTGGACGCCCTGCAGCACGAGCGCGGCCGTGGCGTCCGCAAACCCGGCAAGCGTTCCTCTCACTGACCATGACCGACACCCGTCTTCGCGTGCTCGTACCCTGCCTGCTGGCGGGGTGTGCCCTGCTGACTCCCACGCCGTCGTCCGCGCAGGACGCCGACCGTGTCGCCGCGCTGGCGCGGGATGCCGCCGCGCGTTTCGCCGCGGAACGGGCCCCCGC
>JBIKWH010000464.1:0-3788 GCA_044356435.1 Vicinamibacterales bacterium | reverse complement strand
ACCAGTCCATCAATCGGCCATACGACATCGTTCCCGATCAAGATTTGCTGTGGCTATCCGAGGCATTACGACTCTATCGCGGAGCGCCAACGACTTATATCGACCATCCAGGCGCCTTATGGACACTGGTTGATCTCTTCAATCTACATTTTTCCCAACGCTTGGGATTGATTCATTACACAATCGGTCAAGGCATCAACATCGCAGATGCGGACACTATCGTTCGCATCGCCAGAGCTGAAAATATCTTGGTGAGCAGTCTCACACTCATCAGCCTTTGGCCCATCGCTCGCTGGATAGGTCTGGACCGGAATCGATCCATGATTTGGATCATCCTCCTCAGCACCTCTACGGGGTTCCTGTGGAGCCTTGTTCAGATTCGCCACGAGATGGCCAGCATTCTGTTCGCGTCATTATTCCTATCCCTCTGTCATTGCTCCCAACAATTGGGCTCGTCCAAAAAGTACTGGATGAGCCTTGCGGCTTGGATACTTGCTATTGCGAGCTTAATGCTTGCAATGTACTGCAAAATCCAGATTATTTTGATATTTCCAATTATTATTACTTCGCTTATAGCAATTCAGCCTGATACACTCCGGAAAGTTATGCAGCAATCACCAGGGCGTCTAATTCGCTCTAACCTTGTGGAAAGTAGCGTTGCTACAGTCAGTCTAGCTGCGACCATTGCACTTGTCACGCGATACACGAGCGAGCAGGGTTATCCGCTTGATCCACGCTCGATAGGATTCTGGATTATTCTCAATTTAACCCTGTCAACGGTGGGATTGACCTTTGCAAGCTATCCCAATCAAGGCAAACGTAAAAATCCCAGGGCTATAGTCCAAACGATTAGAAATTGCATCCTCATAATATCGCCAGTAACATTACAGCTTTTGTTCGCTGCTATTTTATTTCGTGGCAGCTGGACGGCGGGGTGGTCAGGCACTGTTTTTCGTGCTCCAACAGAAATCTTTGGGGGCAGAGGTCTTTATTATTCAGGCGGCAATGAAGCCGTGAAAAACGGACTTCGCATTGAATCCGTCGCACAATCACTCTCGCTCAGACTGCAAGAAACATTTGCACTTCCGAGCTCTATCACTCTGCTTCTTTTCTCGATCATTATAGCAACAATAATGATTTATTTTTTTCTTGAATATCAACAACTACAATCAACACAGGGTCTTCACCAACGTCACCAACGCGAACCCTCTCTTGGCATTCTTTTAACACTTCTTGCCGTGGCAGGATCAATATTGGCTAACTCAGCCAGGAACCAAAATTTTTATGCAATCTATATCGCAATTCCTTCGATTTTCATCGCACTATTTCTTGTTTCATGGCAAATAAAAATGCTCTCGCTTCAGCGAATCATTCGCGCAGCCTCATTACTCCTCATATTGGCTGCAGCACTTCGATCAAGTTCGAATATCTTTGAACTTAGTCCATTTACGGCATTTGACCACCATGGAACTTTATGCTACGGCCAGCAAATGGATATAGAGATGCGCCAAACCTCTATCGGGCAGTGCCGCAATTTCAAGCTGGAGATGAAAAGGTGAATCTCTCTCGCAAACCCTGTTGATCGCCTGTCCTCCTTGCCTTCAGTCTGCAACCAGGCAACGAACTGAGACTCGGATGCTGAGTAGATTTGTTTGACCACCAGGAATCCCATGTCTGCAGGTGCGACAGATCCCTGCGTGCACTGCGGCTTTTGCTTGCCCACCTGTGCAAGCTACCGGGCCCTAGGCACCGAGATGGATTCCCCCCGCGGCCGGATCCACGCGCTGAAAGCGATTGAGGCCGGCGAACAGCAGCTGGATGCCGTCACCGCCAGCCATTTCGATAGCTGCCTCGGCTGTTTCGCCTGTGTGACGGCCTGTCCATCGGGGGTCCGCTACGACCAACTGCTGGAGGCCACCCGGCCCAAGCTCAATGCTCCCGAGCTGCGAAGCCCCTCACAACGGGCGTTCCGAAAGCTGCTGTTCACCCTGCTGCCCTACCCCCAGCGGCTGCGGCAGGCGCTCGCCCCCCTGCGGAGCTATGCCGACGGGAGCCTGCAGATTCTGGCGCGCCGGAGTGGCCTCACTAGGCTCCTGGGACCCCAACTCCAGGCCCTCGAGCAGCTCTTACCACCGCTGAGCCCCGAGGGGTTTGCGGATCGCTGGCCCGTGGTGGTGCCGGCCGAGGGCCCACGCCGCGCCCGGGTGGGTTTGGTGCTGGGTTGCGTGCAGCGCGTGTTTGAGCCGGGGGTGAATGCGGCGGCGGTGCGGGTGCTGGCCGCCAACGGCATTGAGGTGGTGATCCCGCCGAATCAGGGATGCTGCGGCGCCGTCACCCACCACCAGGGGGAAGAGCAGCAGACCCGGCAGCTGGCCCGCGCGCTGATCGACAGCTTTGAGGCCGTGGTGGGCCCTAGTGGAACGGCGGGCCCTGAACCCCTGGATGCCGTTCTGGTGGCTGCCTCCGGCTGCGGCCACACGATGAAAGGCTTCGGAGCCATTCTCAACGACCCTTCGGCCTGGGCGCCGCGGGCCCAAGCCTTTGCGGCCCGGGTGCGCGACATCCATGAATTCCTGCAGGAGCTGGGCCTAAGCGAGCGCTTTAAAGCGCAACTCCAACCACTTACCCACGCCAATGGCAGCTCAGCCACCGCGGACAACCCTCTGCCCGTGGTGTTCCATGACGCCTGCCACATGTTGCATGGGCAGGGCATCAGCAGCCAGCCGCGGGCCTTGCTTCGGCAGATCCCCCATCTCGCCCTGCGGGAGGCTCTCGAAGCGGGAGTGTGCTGTGGCAGCGCGGGCATCTACAACCTGGTGCAGCCCCGGGAAGCCGAAACACTGGGACGCCTCAAGGCGAACGATCTCGCGGCAACCCAAGCGGAACTGGTGGCCAGCGCCAACATCGGCTGCAGCCTGCAGATCCGCCGCCATCTGGAGGACGGTGAGCAACCCATCAGCGTCACCCACCCGATCGAGTTGCTGGATCGCAGCTACACAGCGGGCGCCCAAGCCGGATGAGCCAACAGGGGCCCGCCGGCACCAACCCACCGGGCCAGCTATTGAACGTGCTGGGGCTGGCCTTTGGCTTAGCGGGCTCGGTCGGCGGCACGATCGGAGCGGGCATCCTGCGCACCCCTGGACTGGTGGCGGCCCAGCTGCCCGCCACCGAGTGGATCCTGGCGATCTGGGTGCTCGGCGGCGGCTATGCGCTGCTGGGGGCTACCTGCATCGCCGAACTGGCGGCAGCGCTGCCTCGGGCCGGCGGCTGGACGATCTACGCCGAGGCGGCCTTCGGGAGGCGAGCAGGGTTGTTGGTGGGCTGGTGCGATTGGCTGGCGCACTGCATCGGTCTGGCCTGGGTGGCCACCACCCTGGGCGAACTTCTCTCCAACCTCACTCCCCTCAACAGTTCCTGTCTTGCTGTAGGCGTGGTGGTGCTGTTCAGCGCCATCCAACTGTTCGGTGTAAAGGCCGGTGGCACCAGCCAAGAACTGTTGAGCCTCGGCAAGGCATTGGCCTTCCTAGTGCTGGTGGGGGCTTGCTTCCTGCTGCCGGCATCGGGTGGCCTACCCATGCCCCTGCAGCCATCGCCAATAGCACTGCCCACGGGCCAGGCGCTGCTGGCGCCCATCGTATTGGCGCTGCAGGCGGTGATTACCACCTACGACGGATGGGCCTCGCCGGTGTACTTCGCTGAGGAATTCAACAACCCAGCCCAGGATCTGCCCCGCTCGCTGATTGGCGGCGTCTTGGCGGTGCTGGTGCTCTACCTGCTGATCAACGCAG
>JBIKWH010000268.1:0-3792 GCA_044356435.1 Vicinamibacterales bacterium | reverse complement strand
CGCGTCGAGGAGATCAGCGCCGCTCGACGACCGCACGATCGGATCCACCACAAGCCTCGGCAACGCGAAGCGCGTGACGCTCTCGACAACGGCCTCGACCACGCCGGCCGCGCCGAGCATGCCGGTCTTCACGGCGGCGACAGGGAGGTCTTCCGCGACGGCGGCGATCTGCGCCGCGACCATCGACGGGTCGACCGGCTGCGTGCGCTGTACGCCCTGCGTGTTCTGCGCCGTCAGTGCGGCGATGGCGCATGTGCCGTACGCGCCGTGAGCCGCGAAGGTCTTGAGGTCTGCCTGCACGCCCGCGCCCGCGCAGGAGTCCGACCCGGCGATCGTCAGGACCACTGGAGGTGTCGTCGTCATCGCGTCTCCTCAGCCGGCCGCGTGGCGATCACCAGATACTGATACGGGAGGAACTGCGCGGCCGGGACGGGCGTGAGCCCCGCGGCGACGACATCCTGCTCGACGACCGCTTGCGCCACGCGCTGGCCTTCACCGAGCCGCGCCACGGGGCCGGGGCCGCCGTCGCCCGGCGTGTAGTTGACGATGCCGATCCGGCCGGAGGGCTTGAGCGACCGGCCAAGCCTTCTGAGGAACGTCACGCGGTCCTCGATCTCCGGGTACACGTCCACGATGAGGATCGCGTCCAGCGCGTTGGCCGGCAGATTCGGGTTGTCGCCCATGCCGAGCCGTGTCTGCACGTTGCGCAGGTGCTCCTTCGCGGTGCGGCGGCGGATCGCGTCGAGCACGGGGCGCTGCACATCCTGGGCGTACACGAGCCCGGCCGGCCCGACGCGTTTCCCGAGGCGCACGGTGAACCAGCCGGCACCGGCGCCGATGTCCGCGACGACCGAACCTTCGGTCACGCCGAGCGCATCCATGATCAGGTCCGGCTGCTGCCACACGTCGCGATCCGGCGGTTCAAGCAGCCCGAGGTCGGTCGGCGGAAAGAGCTTCGCGTGGCCTGATTCCGCGGGGCGATCAGACGGCCGATCAGACGGCCGCTGCGCGGCCGCAAGCGGCAGGGCCAGCACGGCGGCCAGCAGTGCGGCGCCGGCGCAGCGGACGGGGTAGGAGCGGCCCACGGCCAAACTATACTGACGTTCCTATGCCCGCAGCCTTCTTCGAGAGCGTCCTCTCCCTCATCGTCAAGACCTCCACCGACCTGCCGCCCGACGTCCGCGCGGCCATGAAAGTCGCGATGGACAGGGAAGTAGAAGGCAATCGCTCCGACCAGGCCCTGCAGATCATCGCCGTCAATATCGACCAGGCGGCCGAAGGCGAAGGCGCGATCTGCCAGGACACCGGCATGCCTACCTTCGAGGTGGCGACACCCGTCGGCGCGAATCAGATCGTGATGGCCAAGCAGATCCGCGAGGCCATTGCCGAGGCCACGAAGCGCGGCAAGCTCCGGTCCAACTCGGTGGACTCGATCACGGGCGAGAACTCCGGCGACAACCTCGGGCCCGGCACGCCCGTCATCCACTTCCACCAGTGGGAGAACGACGACGAGATCGAGGTCAAGCTGCTGCTCAAGGGCGGTGGCTGCGAGAACACCAACGCGCAGTACGCGCTGCCGACCGAACTCCCGCACCTGGGCCGCGCCGACCGGTCGCTTGAAGGCGTACGCAAGTGCATCCTCCACGCCGTGTGGCAGGCGCAGGGCAAGGGCTGCGCGCCCGGCGCCGTGGGTGTGTGCGTCGGCGGGGACCGGACTTCCGGCTACGCCCACGCGAAGGAGCAGTTGTTCCGCCTGCTCGACGACGTGAACCCGGATCCGCGGCTCGCCGAGCTCGAAGCGAACATCATGGCCACCGTCAACAAGCTCGGCATCGGCACGATGGGCTTCGGTGGCAGCGTCTCGCTCATCGGCTGCAAGGTCGGCGCGCTCAACCGCCTGCCCGCGAGCTTCTTCGTCTCCGTGGCGTACGACTGCTGGGCCTACCGTCGCCGCGGCGTCGTCCTTGACGCGAAGACAGGCGCCATCAAGCGCTGGCTCTACGGCGATCCGGCGAATCCCGTGCAGACCATGGCCAATCAGGCCGGTGTTCAGCGGACCGGTAAAGAAGTTCGGCTGCAGGCACCGGTGACGGAGGACCAGATCCGATCGCTCAAGGTCGGCGACGTGGTGCTCATCTCAGGCCGGATGTACACGGGCCGCGATGCCGTGCACCATCACCTCATGAAGCACGACCCGCCCGTCGATCTGCGCGGCGGCATCGTGTATCACTGCGGCCCGGTCGTCGCGAAGCAGGCGGACGGCAGCTGGAAGGTCACGGCGGCGGGCCCGACGACGAGCATCCGCGAAGAGCCGTACCAGGCGGACATCATCGGCAAGTACGGCATCCGCGCGGTCATGGGCAAGGGCGGCATGGGCGCGAAGACGCTCGCCGGCCTCAAGGAACACGGGGCGGTCTATCTGAACGCCGTCGGCGGCGCCGCGCAGTTCTACGCGAAGGCCATCACGCGCGTGGACGGCGTCTCGCTCATGGAGTTCGGCTCACCCGAGGCGATGTGGCACCTGGACGTCGAGGACTTCCCGGCCATCGTGACGATGGACAGCCACGGCAACAGCCTGCACAAGGACGTCGAGGCCGCGTCGGGTCAACAGTTGGCGGATCTGTCCGTTCCCACGATCACCGAACACGACTAGCGGATACCGGCGCGTGCCGGACGACGAGAATGCGCCGGCCCGGCGTCAGGCTTGGAAGATGCGCGCGAGCGGCAGGTCGAGGCCGGGGAGCAGTGCCGTGGTCAGGACGTCACCATGGGAGGGTGCCGCCGCAGGCGCGCCGTTTCAGGTCCGGCCGGCCGGTTTGGTCCGCGTGATCGTCGGCAGAGCCGGTCGGCGGTACTGGCGCTCGATGGCGAGCATGTCGAGGTCGAGCGACGCCAGGTCCTCGATCGCCACCAGGGGGAACTCCGTCGGGCGCGGCAGCTCCAGCGCCTTCGCGTAGCCGCCACACTCGCCGCAGAACTGCAGGCGCCGGCCCGGGTGATCCGGGTCAGGCGCGGCCGTGATGAAGTCTTCGCCGTCGTTGCCGCAGTACACGCAGCGGTAGCTCGCCATCATCCAGCCGAGGGCGCAGAACGCACAGCGCAGCGTGTGACCGGCCTCGCCGGTTTCCATCAGCGCCGGCCAGGACCCGCAGGCCGGGCAGAAGCCCCGGTTCCAGGTCTCGACGGCCGCGCCCAGCGGTGTCCCCGGCGTCCGCGCGCCGTCAAAGAGCTGCCGCTGGAGCAGGTGCGCGAGCGGCGCCACGGCCAGTTCCGCCATCAGCCAGAGCAGGTCCGGGGCCACGCCGGCGTGCTGGGCGAGCGCGCGGACCTGGGTCTGGTCTCGGCCAAAACACGCGGAAATCACGGCCGCCGGTGCAAGTGGGCCGTCGAAGGCGGTCTGGATGGCTCGGGCAGCCGGCTCCGTCCGGCCCGCGGCGAGCCGCTCGCAGAAGTCGCGGAGGGCCAGGCCGAGCAGGTGCTGCGGGAGCGGCACCGGCTCGCCGAAGAGGGCCGGGATGCCGTCGCGCAGTTTGGCCGCGAGGTAGCGCCCGGGCAGCGAGAGCCGGGGCAGCCCGCCGGCCATAAACATGTCGACGAGCTCGAGTTCCCGCGTCAACAGGTTGCGCTGAAGGTCGAGCGCGGCGGCCAGATCCGGCCGTTCTGCGTGGATTTCGAGGAGGCGGTCGTGCAGGCGCTGGAGTGGCGGGACGGACATGACCGGTCCGAGGTTTATGGCATACCTCCCGAGGGGGCGCAATACAGCTGGGCTATAATCCAGACATTCCCCACGAG
>JBIKWH010000479.1:0-3793 GCA_044356435.1 Vicinamibacterales bacterium | reverse complement strand
CACCCCAGCTTTTTTGGCAGCATCCAAAACACGATTCTGGAGTTCTACCTTAAAGTCTCTTCCTTTTTGCCAAGGCTTGCTATTCGCAACACGAAGCGCATTAGAAATCACAGATTGCTCATCAACAAACTCTGGGACTTCTATGCCAGTAGTTTTTAATTCGGATTGAGATTCTTGCGTTGCCTCTTCCTCATTTACTACTGGAATGTTTGCCAATAAACCTTGCGGTTTCTGTTCTTCAGGCAATGGTTGGATGCCCTCCAGCGCATCTTCAGGCGGCATGAACTGCGTTCCACCTTGCGGTTCAATTTTTTTAGAAAAAGTTACTGAACCTTGTTTTTCTACATCATAAAATTCTGGATTTGTAATTTCTTTTAAAAATTCATTTTCTTGTTCTATCATTTCGTTTTCAGTTTTGTTGTATCTATCTTTAAAAAGTTGATCCATTACAGTTTGATCAACATCAACAAAATCACGAAGAACTTCAGCGGCATTCAAAACATCATTGATAGAAGATTTAAAGTTTTCTTCTTGAACTCCAAATTTTATTACATCACGCAGTTCTAAAAGTATTTCATTTATATCTCTTTTTTCACCATTCGGAAAATGTTTTTGTAAAACCATCCAAGGACTTACTATTTTATCCTGTCGCAAATCCCTCGCCTTTATTTCAGGCAATGATGCTGTAAGATCTGCCAAAACTTTAAATGTATAATTAGTGGCATTTACATTTTTTCTAACTATATCTTTATAGTTCTCAATCCGTTTTTGTAATTCAGCCTCATATTCTGGCTTGCCTTCAAGACCCTGCCGCCTCAAGGCACCTCGCAGCACCTGACCGTAACCCATTGGATCAAGGTCATCCAAAATACGACGAACAATTTTAGTTAGATGAAATGATCTATCGTAATCAAATCCTGTTGCATAAGGAGAAATTGGAATGCTGTTAAATATTGCTTGATCGTCAGCAAATGCATTTTTCTTTCTTAAAATTTCTTCTGCTTCTGGCATTACTGAATACAATGTTTGATATACCTCATCTCGCTTTCTATTGTATTCTTTCGTTGCTTCTGCTCTTAATTTTGCAAAATCATTATCATCTGGCATGAACTGCAACTGCCCTGCGCGAACTACATTCTCCATTTGCGGCGTGATGTTTACTCGCCAGATTGGCACTTTGCTCCATGCCTCATTTTCTTCCCAAAGTTCCATTGCCTCACTTGCTTCAGGTTCATTGCTTTGCGCTAACTTGAGTAATTGTTTGCGATATAAATCATTTACTCCATTATCAATCTTTGATTTCTCAACCTTGCCACCCATCTTGCCAACATACTTTCCAATTTCTTTAGGCAGGATTTGATCGTAGAATCCTTTCATTCCTTCGCCGCCGATTTTTAAATTATCTCCAGAAAGCGATTTGGAGTCATTCCCAATATCATCACCATCACCATTCTGCATCTTATCAAACATTTCTTTTCCAATTGTATCTACAACTTTTTGCGGTGAAATATATTCATCCTCAAACATAATGGTCTGACCATTTGGTTCTATTACTTGCAAACCCCATTGACTACCATCTTCGTTAGCTTTCCAATAACGGATTTCACCAACTTGTTTACTCAAATTATAGCGTTCAGCTTGCGTATCTCCAGTAGTCCAACCAATCCATTGCTTGCCTGACTCAACGGCATCTCGCAATGCGCGTTTGAAGAGTTGTAGTGACCAGTCTTTGCGGAATGGTGCGTCTGGAACACCAATATCATTTTCAACATTGAGTTTTACTCTTTGATCAAGAAGTGAAAATAATTCTTCATTAATTGGATTCAATAAAGACATTTCTTTTTCTAAAATATCTTTAGGCCAAATCGTGTAATCTTCCCCATGTTTTTCAACAAATTGATTATGAATATCATTTTGTTTTTGGTTTAGTTCAGAAATTTTTTTATTAAGTTCAGAAATTCTTTGATTGTAGTCTTCTGGTTTATACCCCTTCTCCCTACCCGCCTGATGCCTGTCAGACTGGAATTCCTCAACAAACAATCCATCGTTGCCTTCAGCGTCTGTGCGTTCGTTAAGACGCATATGCGCTACATAGTTTGGAATGTCGGAGAAGTGTGAGGAGGTGTATGAAGGATCAACTTCAGATGTTGTTTTCCCAGTTCGCAAGTATTCATTTGCTCTTTGAATTGCTTGATTTCGTGTTGATCCTTCGCCATAAATATTTCCATCATCAGGAACTGCAAAAACGCCCCATTGCCCTTGTTCTTGTTTTGCCTCATAGCCTTTTGGCAAGTCTACTTTAACAGGCATCGTCATCACAACTTCACGATAGTTTTCACCGCCAGAAAGTTGGTATTTGCCAAATTTAGGAGGTTTAGTTAATCCTTCGCCTTGCAAATCTAATTTCTCTGCTCGCGTATTTAAGAATTCATTCTCTCTAAAATACTTTTCAGCAGTCTTTTTGTCACCACGCTTTTGAGCTTGTTGAGCTAACTTCATCACTCGTTCAGCTTCATCGTAAAGCGTATCAGTAGTGCTTTGATCCCTGATATTCATCAATCGAATCAACTCATCATACTTCTCTTCGCCAAATGATGGATCATCAACGGGATGTTCTTTTAAGTTTTTATATTCTGCTTCAAGTTCAGCAAGACGATTTGCATCAAATGGTTCTTTTCCTCCAAGTGTTACCTCTTCAAACTTAACCTGACCCTCATCGCGCAAATAATTCAGCAATTCTTGCACAGGAACCTTGCCGTTGTTCTCGCTTGCAAGACTGTCGATTGCGTCATTAACTCCCGACCACTTAACTTCTTCCGATTTGACATTCTGCGGGTTGTTAATGACTGCCTTCAACTGCTCTGGCGTTGCCGTAGCACCTTTAAACTTACGCTGGATTTCCATTTGCAACTTGCTTTGGAATCCACGCTCACCAGATGGTGCTTCAATTTCGGCAGGCATGAATTGCACACCTGTTTTTTGTTCTTCGGTTTGAATTTGCTGCTCTGGTTGCTGCGGTTGCTCTGGTTGCTGTTGTTCCAGAATTGTGCGTGGCATCCTTTCAATAACATCGTCAGCAACCCTGTATGAGTTATAAGGCTGCGGATCTCCCTCCACCCCTGCGACAACATCGGCATCGGCAGGAATCCCTTCAATATCGATCTGTGCGTTCCAGTCCTCACCCTCGGCATTCACTTGACGCAAATTCGGCGGCAAGAATCCAACCTCCACCGCATAATTCGGCGGCATGGCATAGGTTCTCGCAGCATCGATATCGTCAGTCCACCATAGCCCTCCCTTTTCGCCAGAAATGCCCCTGTAGACCTTTGTATACCCAAGGTTGAGTAGTCGCTGCTCCTGTTCTGGAGCGATGCCCTGCGCGAGTTGCTGCGCGATTATCCGCTGGATCTCTGCGTTAGTCTCACGATCAAGATCTCGCACCACCTCTTCTGGTTCTATGGATGCCTCGTTAGCAGGATCAAACATCGAAACGATTTGAATCTGCGGAATGCCATCCACAACTTTTGTGTGGATGCTCTCAAATGGACGCAGATCGTCGTTGTCGCGCATTTTCGACTCCAACTGGTCAACCCTGTCGGTCCTGATTGCATTGCGAATTTCCGTAGCAGACACGCTGCCGTTGATATTCCGCGAGAAATCTTCTGGAGACTGCAACCCAGCCAGAGGGTTTTCCTCTGGCATATAGTTTTGAGTGAGCAGTTCGTAATTAATCGGCATCTTTTGCAACGCCGATTCTTCAAGCGAAAGGACTCTGTCCAGCCTGCGGCTGCGG
>JBIKWH010000267.1:0-3793 GCA_044356435.1 Vicinamibacterales bacterium | reverse complement strand
GCTTCCGGGGGTGCCGACTCGGGATCGTCTACTCCGAGATCTCCGAGATGCAGGCGCGTGCGGTGTTCGAGGCCGCGGCCCTGGTGCAGAAGGAGGGCATCAAGGTCAAGCCGGAGATCATGATTCCGCTCGTCGGCTTCAAGAAGGAGCTGGACCTGCAGGTGGCGGTCGTCCACGCACAGGCGAAGGCGGTGCAGGCCGAGCAGAAGGTGAAGCTCTCGTATCTGGTGGGCACGATGATCGAGGTGCCGCGCGGTGCGCTGACGGCGGACGAGATCGCGCAGTCGGCCGAGTTCTTCAGCTTCGGCACCAACGACCTCACGCAGACCGCGCTGGGGATGTCGCGCGACGACTCCGGCTCGTTCCTGCCGCAGTATGCGGAGCTCGAGATCGCGGGGCGGAATCCGTTCGCGACGATCGATCAGTCGGGCGTTGGTCAGCTCGTCGAGATGGCGGTGAAGAAGGGCCGGTCCGTGAAGCCGAACCTCAAGCTCGGGATCTGCGGTGAGCACGGCGGCGACCCGGCCTCGGTGGTCTTCTTCCACCGCGTCGGGCTCGACTACGTGAGCTGCTCCCCGTACCGGGTCCCCGTGGCCCGGCTCGCCGCGGCCCAGGCCGCGATTCAGGACGCGAAGTAGTCCCGGAAGGCCAGGTCAGGCGTGGGGAAGATCGTTCAGCTTCCGGTTGCACTGGCCAACCAGATCGCGGCCGGCGAGGTCGTCGAGCGCCCGGCCTCGGTCGTCAAGGAGCTGGTCGAGAATGCCATCGACGCGGGTGCCAGGCGCATCCGCGTCACCATCGAGCTGGGCGGCAAGGCGCTGGTGCGCATCGAGGATGACGGCGAGGGCATGTCGCCGGAGGATGCGACGCTCGCCCTGGCCCGTCACGCCACGAGCAAGATCCGCAGGGCGGAGGATCTCGCTGCCATCACCACGCTCGGCTTTCGCGGGGAGGCGCTGCCCTCCATTGCCTCTGTTTCTCACTTCACGCTGAAGACGCGCACGGCGGAGGCAGCTGCCGGTACGGAGATCACGGTCGACGGGGGCGTGACGGCCGAGCCGAAGGCCGTCGGGACGCCCGTCGGCACCACGATCGAGGTGCGCGACCTCTTCTACAACCTGCCCGCGCGGCGGAAGTTCCTGAAGTCGGATGGCGCCGAGTCCGCACAGGTCTCGAAGGTCATCACGCAGTTCGCGCTGTGCTACCCCGAAGTCGGCTTCACGCTGACCTCCGGTCCGCGGACGCTGCTGCAGACGCCTCCCGCCGGCTCACTGCGTGATCGCCTCTATCAGGTCTATGGCGACCGGCCGGACCTTGTGGAGGTGCACCGTGAGGGCGATATCACCGTGACCGGTTTCGTCGCGGCGCTCGCGGAGCAGGGCCCGGTCCGGGGCCCCCAGCATGTCTTCATCAACCGGCGCATCGTGAAGGACCGGACGATCGGTCACGCCATCCTCGACGCCTACGGTGAGGCGTCGATCCGTGAGCGCGCGCCCGAGGTGCACCTCTTCCTGGACATGCGGCCGGACAGCCTGGATGTGAACGTCCACCCGACCAAGGCCGAGGTGCGCTTCCGCGAGCAGAGCCACGTGCACGAGGTGGTCAAGCGCGCCGTGGCCGCAAGCCTCGGCCAGAGCCCGGTGCCGCAGGTGCGCCTGCAGGCCGGCCAGGGCGAGATTCCCGGCATGGCCCCGCAGGCCGCGAACATCCCGCTTCCCGGCGCCTACGCCGGCGTGTTCGCGAACCGCTGGCGGCCGTCGGGTACAGGAGTCTCGGGCGCTCCCGGCCACGTGGGTGTGCCGGATGGCGACGGGACGGCCTGGGTGCCGTCGCCGTGGTCCGGTTCCGAACTGACCGGCGTGCGCGAGGCAGCCGACGCATTGGCCGTGGCGCCGGTGGGCACTCCGGAGACGTTCGGCGCACTGATGCCGCTCGGGCAGTATCGCGACACGTTCATCATCGCGGTCGACGAGTTCGGCGTGGCCATCATCGACCAGCACGTGGCGCACGAGCGCATTCTCTACGAGCAGATCGCGGCCCGGCTCACGAGCGGCACGCTGGCGAGCCAGCGGCTCCTCGAGCCGTTGCTCGTCGACGTCTCTGCCGCGGGGCAGGACGCGCTGGCGACGCACACTGCTGACCTCGAGCGCCTCGGCTTCGACGTGGATGTGTTCGGCCCCGGCGTGGTCCGCGTGTCGGCCGTGCCGGCGATCGTGAAGCGGGAGGATGCGGACTCCACGCTGCGCGCCATGGCCGACGACCTGGACGGCATGGACAAGGGCGACCGGGCGCACGAAGCCGTGCGCCTGATCGCGGCGACGATGGCTTGCCACGCTGCCGTGAAGGCGAACTACCCGCTGACACACGAGAAGATGGTGCACCTGCTCAACGAACTCCGGCAGACGGCGCATTCGACCGTGTGCCCGCATGGCCGGCCTGTGATGCTCCGGCTCACACGCCGGGAGATTGAGCGGAGCTTCGAGCGTGCCTGAGCTGCGCAGCGCCCCGAAGTTCGCGGCGAACCTCACGTTACTGTTCACAGACCTGCCGTTCCTCGAGCGGATCGGCGCGGCCGCCTCGGCCGGGTTCGAGTCGGTCGAGTGTCAGCTCCCGTACGACCATCCCATCGACCACATCAACCACGCGCTGCGAGGAGCCGGGGTCGGGCTCGTGCTGCATAACGTGCCGGCCGGCGACTGGGGAGCGGGCGAGCGGGGCATTGCCTGTCATCCAGGACGCGTCGACGAGTTCCGGGCCGGCGTGGGCCGGGCTGTGCACTACGCCACGAAGCTGCGCTGCCCGAACCTGAACGTGCTGGCGGGGATCACGCCCGAGGGCGTCAGCGCGTCAGAGGCGCGGGAGACGTTCGTCGGCAACCTCGCCTGGGCCGCCGGCGTGACGGCGGACGCGGACCTGACGCTGCTCATCGAGCCGATCAACGGGCTGGACGTCCCCGGGTTCTTCCTGCGCAGGGCGGACGAGGCGGTGGCGATCATCGAGGACGTCGGCGCGTCGAATCTGCGCCTGCAGCTCGACCTCTATCACACGGCCCGCGAAGGGGATGGGTTGGTGGAAACGATCGAGCGGGTCGGACCCCATATCGGGCACGTGCAGATTGCGGACGACCCGGGCCGGCACGAGCCCGGCACCGGCGGCCTCGATTTCGCGGCGGCGTTTGCGGCGCTCGATCGGGCCGGCTACGCTGGGTGGGTCGGTTGTGAATACAATCCGCTGGGCGCTACGGCCGAGGGACTCGGCTGGCGGTCAGCCTACATGACACGACGGAGGACGGAATGAGAATTCGGACGCTCGCCCTGACGGGCCTGGGAATGGCGGTCTCGCTGGGTGTGGCCGTGTCGGTGCTGGCGCAGGCGCCCACCGTGAAGCGGACAGTACTGCAGCAGGTGGATGTGGCGACGCCGGGTCGCGAGGCCGTGACGGGGAAGGCGGAGATTCCGCCGACGGGTGCCACCGGCAAGCATACGCACTTCGGTGACGAGGTCGGCTACGTCGCGGAAGGCTCGCTGATGCTGGAGATCGAAGGGATGCCGGCGAAGACGATTGCGGCAGGGCAGGCGTTTCACATCCCCGCCGGGAAGGTGCACAACGCGATGAATCACGGCACGGGCAACGTGACGGCGATCGTGACTTACATCGTGGAGAAGGGGAAGCCGCTCACCACGCCGGTTCCCTGAGACCGAGCCATTACATCGGGTCACGCACCGGGGTTGCGCTTCCTGCGCTCCCTGCGCGCGTGTGAAGGGCGCCTGGCTCATAGTCGTTTGAGTCGCGC
>JBIKWH010000266.1:0-3802 GCA_044356435.1 Vicinamibacterales bacterium | reverse complement strand
CTGGCCCGCCATGAAGCGCGTGGCCATGCCGCAGACGGCGAAGTGCACGCCGCGCGTGACGAGCGAGTTGACGGTGACGCCTCGCGTTGGCAGGTCGGCGCCCGTGAGATTGAACGGGTTCGTCGTCGGCGTCTTGCCGGCGAAATCGGGCGGCGTGGCCCGTTCCGCCAGGAGCGGGCCGTACTTCGCCCACATCGCGTCGCTGTAGGCGAAGGCTGTCGAGGCGTGGCGCGCCACGATCACCACGCCGCTGTCCGCGTCGGCCAGGCCGTAGCCGGTCTGACTGGCGGTCAGGAAGTTGTTCGCGAACAACATCGTGTCCAGGAACCCGGAGGTCTCCGTCGTGTCGAAGACGAACCGGTGCTTCGCACCCAGCGTGTCGAGCCAGTCGTCCTCCTTGTGCCGTGTGGGCTGGAACGCCGGCCGGCTCTGCGCCGCTGCGAGGCTGGGCGTGACCGCGAGACCCGTCAGGCCGAGGCCGGCGGTGAGACGCGAGAGAAACGAACGGCGGGTGGCGGGAATGCGGGCTGCGGTGTGCATGTCGGTCCTCAGGGTATCAGCGCCGGTTGCCAGGTGCCGCCGGGGGCGGCGGGACGATCTGAATCAGTGTCGCGAAGCGCTCGGGCTGCTCGCCGCGGCGCGGGTTGGGATAGCCGGTCGAGCCGCCCGTCGTGTAGTCCTTCACGGTGACCCCGGGCGGGAAGCCCATGCTCTCCTCCCGGAACTTGCCGATCTCCCAGGTGTGTGTCGGCGGCTGGTCGAAAACCACAGACCCCTTCTCCCTGAGTGCGGTCCGATAGGCCGTCACGACTTCGGTGAAGGCCTGCGGCGTGCCGAAGATGTAGTAGCGCTGGCCCCGGCCCGCGTCGTACGACGCGACGAACTGGGCGGCCTGCGGAATGAAGATGCCGAGCTGTTCGGCCGTCGGTCTGTCGGGATCGATCGCCGATCCTGACGCCGATCCCGGTGCGGAAGCCACGGCAGTCTGCGGCACGGCCGCGGCTGGTGCGACCGTGGCGGGCGCCTGCGGCGGCGCTGGAGCCGACGCTGCCGGTCTGGGCGCCTGCCGGGGGAACGGCTGGGGCGTCTGGGCCAGGAGTCCGGCGGCCAGCGTGAGGCAGCCGAGTCCGATGAGCGGAAGGCGTGCGCGCATGACCGTATTATCCGCGCTTCGCGTCCGCGCGGACCTGGATACGCCAGTAGGCGAGCAGATCGTCCAGCATCCGGTCGAACGAGACGGCGGGCTCCCATCCCGTGTCGGCCGTCAGCGCGGCATGGCTGCCGACGACCAGCGGCGTGTCGTTCGGACGGTAGAGCGCCGGATCCACGTCGATCCGGACGGTCACCGATGCCCGGGCGCACAGGCCGTCGACGATCTCCTGGATGGCGTGCGCCGCCCCGGAACACACGTTGTAGGTCGCGCCGGACCGCCCGCGCTCGAGGACCAGGCGGTAGGCGCGCGCCACGTCGCGGACGTCGCTCAGGTCACGGCGTGCGCTCAGATTGCCGACGCGCAGGACCGGTTCGCCGAGGCCCGCCTCGATCATCGCGACCTGGCGGGCAAACGACGGCGCGGCGAACGCCGGCTGCTGGCGCGGGCCGGTGTGATTGAAGGAACGCGTCTGCACCACGTCCAGGCCCTCGTCCCGGTGCAGACGGAGCGCCAGCATTTCCTGCGCGAGTTTGCTCACGGCGTAGGGGCTGGCTGGCCCGATCGCGTGCTGCTCGGTCAGAGGGTCCGGCGCCTCCCGGTAGACCGTGGAAGACCCGATGTTCAGCACCCGGCAGCCGGGGAGGAGGTCGCGGACCGCGTCCAGCAGGTGGGACGTCGCCATGACGTTCGTTTCGAACACCGCAGCCGTGTCGCCCCACGACTGCGCCACGTGCGGGGCGCCGGCGCAATGGCAGATCGCGGAGGGGCGGACCTTCTCGAGGGCGGGCCGCAGCGCGGCCGGATCCAGCAGGTCGACGTCCACGCGGTCCCACGCGATGACCTCGGCGCCGGCGCCGGTCAGTTCCTCGACGAGATGACTGCCCGCGAAGCCCCGCGCGCCGGTGACGAGGATGGGGCCGGCGTTCACGGTGTTCGGGTGGAGTACTGCGCCTGGTAGTACGCCCGGAACGCCTCGTCCTGCTCCTTGATCGGCCGCCACCACCACTCGTTGGCGACGTACCAGTCGACCGTGGCCTTGAGGCCGTGCTCGAAGTCCACGGCGGGCTGCCAGCCGAGGCTCTTCAGCTTGGAGGTGTCGAGGCAGTACCGGCGGTCGTGGCCCTGGCGGTCGGCAACCGGCCGGATGAGCGAGTGAGGCTTCCCGAGCGCGTCGAGAATGCGCGTCGTCAGCTCCTTGTTCGTCACCTCGTTCCCGCCGCCGATGTTGTAGACCTCGCCGTTCGTGCCCTTCTCGATGAGCAGGTCCACGCCGCTGCAGTGGTCGTCGACGTAGAGCCAGTCGCGGACGTTCTGGCCGTCGCCGTAGAGCGGCACCTGGACGTCCACCAGCGCGTTGGTGGTGAAGAGCGGAATGACCTTCTCCGGGAACTGGTATGGGCCGTAGTTGTTGGAGGCCCGGCTGATGATCACGGGCACGTCGTAGGTGGCCCAGTAGCTGTAAGCCAACCGGTCGGCGGCCGTCTTGCTGGCCGAGTAGGGATTGCGCGGCTTCAGCTCGTCGGTTTCCCGGCTCGCGCCTGTGGGCACGCTGCCGTACACCTCGTCGGTCGAGATCTGGATGAAGCGCCGGAGCCCCTTGGCGCGGCGCGCGGCTTCGAGCAGCACGAACGTGCCGACGACGTCGGTGTGGATGAACTCGCCGGCTGCCTGGATCGAGCGGTCGACGTGGGTCTCCGCGGCGAAGTGGACGACGATGTTCGCGGCCTCGACGAGGGGGCCGGCAACGGCCGCGTCCGTGATGTCACCGTGCACGAATGTGTGGCGGGGATTGTCCATCACGTCGTGCAGATTCTCGCGCCGGCCGGCGTATGTCAGCTTGTCGAGCGTCGTGACGTGCCAGTCAGGGTGCTGGCGCAGCGCGAAGCGGACGAAGTTGCTGCCGATGAAGCCGGCGCCGCCGGTGACGAGAACGTTAACCATCCTTGCGCGTCCAGTCGTACGGCAGGCTGCCGTGGGGTGCGAGCCGGAACTCGTCCGGCTTCTCGTAGTGATACGGCTCGTTGGTGGTGTTGACGACCAGCGCCATCTCCTGGCTGATGCACTTCCAGCCGTGGTACACGAGGTTCGGTACCTGGACCAGCGTCGGATTCTGCGTGCCGAGGAAGAACTCGTTCACCGCGCCCTTCGTCGGCGAGTCGTCGCGCGTGTCGACCAGCACCAGCTTCACCATGCCTGCGATGCAGACGAAGTTGTCGACCTGCTTCTCGTGGTAGTGCCACGCCTTGACCGCGCCCGGGTAGGTCGCCGACACATAGACCTGCCCGAACGTCGTGAAGAGATCCTGGTCGTCGACGCGCAGCATCTCCATCAGGAAGCCGCGTTCGTCGGGGATCAGCTTCAGGGCCTTGGTCCTGACGCCGTGAATCCGCACACGGCTCGTGGGTGACGCATACTCGGCCGGCTTCGTCACTGAGAGTCCTCCGCTACCACCGGATGCCGACTTCGGAATTGTCGCCAAGCATGAACCGGTAGGCGCTGGGTTTGAGGGGTTCGCGGTAGATCCGGACGTTGCGGCCGATGAGGCTGTCCGTCACGCGGTTCGCGAGGTCCCGGATACTGGCACCTTCGAGGACGATGCTGTGCTCCACCTCGGCGTCGCGAATCTCGACGCCAGGCCCGATCGCGGTG
>JBIKWH010000265.1:0-3811 GCA_044356435.1 Vicinamibacterales bacterium | reverse complement strand
CTTCGAAGTGCTGGCGGTCAACATCGGCGAGACGCGCGCGCAGGTGGACGCCTACTTCAAGGGCCGCGAGCCGCTCATCCGCATCCTCATGGATCCCCGAGGCAGCACATCAGGCAGCTTCAAGGTCCGCGCGCTGCCGACCTCCGTGCTCATCGATCGCGATGGCTACATCCGCTTCACCATCGTCGGCTTCGAGGATGGCGCGCTGCCCGCGTATCACGAGTACATCCAGATGCTGCTCGACGAGCCGCCGTCCGACTAGACGCCGGATGCCCACCGCGCGCTGGTCCCGGGGACTCGTCGCCGCCTATCTCGCGGTCAACGTGCTCGGCGGTGCGCTCCTGTGCCGGCTCCGACACGTGTCGCCGATGGTCTTCCGCACGCTGGCGGCGCTTCTCGTGCTCGCGACCGTGCACAACGCGGGGGCGCTCGTCACGCGCTATTCACAGTGGGATGGCGAGCGGTCGATGCTCACCGGGTCACCACACGAGTGGCTGGCCGGCCGGCGCGTGGACTGAGACCTCGGCCACGTGCCAGGCCGGCGAGGCGACGTCGAGCCGCCGGAGCCGGACGTAGCGGGCGCGAACGGACGCGACGGGCAGCGCGAGGGCACCATTCCGCGGCGTCCGCACGAAGCCAAGGAACGTCGGCGCGAAGGCGGGCCCCTCCCAGGCGGGCGCCCACGCGGTGCCATCGGCTGACACGTCGATCGCAAGGCGGCGCGGAAAGTCGAAGAACGCGCGACCCATCGCCAGCGTGACGCCGCCCACCTCACGTTCACTGCCGAGGTCGACCGTCACCCACGCGCCCGGGAGCGGCGGCACGTCCGTCCAGCCCGTCTCCGGGTCGCCGTCGTGCATCAGACGCGCATCGCCAGGCTGCCGCACGGCGTCCACCCGCGCGATCGGCCATGGTGCGCCGAGTGGGTCCGGCCGCCCGGCCAGCGGCAGCCGGAACACCGTGCGCGGTCCATCGACGCCGATGCGCGCCACACCCGGCGCCTCCCCGACATACCGCACGAGGCGCCCGTCCGCATCGGCGGCGCCGTCCACCACGATGTCCAGCGGTCCGAGCGTGGCCACGGCGGTCAGCGTGGCAGGGTCCCGCGCCTCCAACCCTTCCCGCAACGCTGCATAGTGGGGCGGGTCGTAGCCGCTGACGCCGTTCATGACGCGCCGCCGGTGCCGCGCCGCGCGGAAAGTGGCGCCGGCGTCGTAGGCCGGCCCGAGCGGCAGTTCCAGGATCGGCTCGGCCCGATCCGCGGCTTCGGCCTCGGGCCAGAACGCCTGCGGCTCAGCCATGGGCATCGGCCGCAGCCAACCGTCCAGCAGCACGCCCGCGATCACGAGGCCGGCAAGCCCCGCTCGAACGAACGAACGATCCCTCGCCCGCGCGCCGAGCGCGGCGAGCGCGAGCCCCGCCGACACGGCGAGGCACATCAGGCCGACCATCTTGATCTGCGTCGGCACCCGCAGCTCGTCGAAGCCCGGCAGCACCATCAGCCAGCCGTACGGCGCGGGGTCGAGCACCACGTGTCCCTGCGCCTTGAGCACAGGTCCGCAGGCCAGCACGGCAAAGAGCCCGATGCCCGTCGCGTAGAACAGCCATGCCTCGCGTGCCGCCCAGACACGTCTGAACGCCGGCCAGCTCCACAGCAGCGCCGCGCCAGACAACGTGAATACGAGCAGCGCCCGATCGAGCTGCCGCAGCTTGATCGGGACAGGGCCGAGTGTGGTGTTCACCGGCCCGTGCCACAGGACGTACAGAATGGCGGCCGCGCTGACGCCCGCCACCGCGATCAGCCCGACCCGATAACCGGGATGGAACGCGGCGCGTTCAGCTGCGCGCCGGCGCCAGGCGACGACGCCCGCGACGAGCAGCAGGACTGGAACCACCAGACCCGGAAAGAGGTTGTCCTTCCCTGCCGGGAGCACCAGGTGCCAGACGCGCGAGAGCTCCCCGACCTCCAGCCACGATTGCGGGCCCGCGCTGAAGTAGATGATCTCCTCAAGCGACCGGCGCGCGCCGGCCTCGTCGTGAATCGCGCGGTAGCGCAGCAGCATCGGCACGAGCGGCAGGCTGGCCACCACGCCTGTCATCACGATCGGACCCACCGCGCGGAGACGCGCCCGTGGCGAGCAGAAGTACAGGACCCAGAGGCCCACCGTCAGCCCGCCGTACAGGATGTAGTAGCCATTGGCGAACCCCTGATGCAGCCACGCCACGCCGAAGAGCGCGAGCCAGGGCCAGCGGCGATCCTCCAGGTACGCGTGCAGGGCGAACAGGCAGAGCGGCACGCCGAAAGTCGCCATGGTCTGGATGTGGGGCACGGCCACGGCGCGCATCGGCGAAAACGCGAAGGCCAGCCCCGCCACGAAGGCCGCGGCGGGCCAGTCCGTCAGCCGGCGCACCAGCAGATAGACCGCCAGCGCCGAGAGCGGCCACGTCACAAACAACGTGAGGTTGTAGGTGAGGACGGCGTTCCCCGTCAGCCAGTACAGCGGGCTGGCCAGCGGATACAGGCCGATCAGGTTCTCCGTGAACACCACCACGCCGGGGGCCGGGAAGAAGTGCGGCGCGTTCCACCAGGCAGCCGTGAGCGGCGGCACCGTGGCGTTCCAGACAAGGATCGAGGCGTTGAGGATCGGGTCGCCCGTATCGGACGCGATGCGGGTCGACGCGTCGCCGAGCAGCGGCCAGGTGACGACGGCCGAGAGCAGCGCGTAGAGCAGCGCCGCGCCTGCGGCCTGCGCGGCCCTGCTATGATGCCGCCCGCGCCCCCGGTCTGCCGTGTCCGACGTCATATCCATCATCGTCCCCGTCTACAACGAGGAAGCCACCATCCGCCAGGTGCTGGATCGGCTGCTGACGATCGAGTTGCCGGCACGCCGGGAGATTATCGTCCTGAACGACGGCTCGCGCGACAACACGCGAGAGGCGCTCGACGCCTTCGGCGCCGCGCATCCGGACGTCACGATGGTGCACCTGCCGGAGAACCGCGGGAAGGGACACGCCGTCAGACTCGGCATCTCGCGCACGTCCGGCTCGATCGTGGCGATCCAGGACGCCGACCTCGAACTCGACCCGGCGCAACTGGCCGACCTCGTCGCGCCCATCCTGCGCAAGGAGGCGGATGTCGTGTACGGCTCCCGGTTCATGGCGGGCGCGGCCCCGGTCACCATCAGCCGCCTCGGCAATCTCCTGCTGACCTGGGCCACGAACGTGCTCTACGGGGCGTCGCTGACCGACATGGAGACCTGCTACAAGGTGATGCGGGGCGACGTGGCGCGGAGCCTGAAGCTCTCGGGGAACCGGTTCGAGATCGAACCGGAGATCACGGCCCGGCTGCTGCGTGCGCGGGTCCGGCTCGTCGAGCTGCCCGTCACCTTCTCGCCGCGCTCGAAAGCCGCCGGCAAGAAGATGCGCTGGCGCGACGGCATCACCGCGCTGGCGATGCTGGTCCGCTGCCGCGTGACCAGCTAGTTCAACCCGCCGACTCGGGCCGCACACCCACCAGCAGGCGGTTCTTCGGCGTGACCGCGTCCGGGATCGACAACGTGGACACGCGGTAGCCGTGGCTCGCCAGACGGACGGCGCGGACCGCGTCGATGGCCAGCGCGGCGTCCATCCATCCGCCCAGCACGCCCGCGTCGCAGGTGCCGGCGTCGTGGCAGCAGGGCAGCACGGCCACCTGGGCCCGCGCGGCGATCGCGCCGTCGAGGACGCGGTCGGTCAACGCCCCGCAGGCGTGACAGGACACGACCAGCGCCCCAGGGTCGACGGCCTGCGCGTCGAACTCGGCCTCGCGGTA
>JBIKWH010000015.1:0-13203 GCA_044356435.1 Vicinamibacterales bacterium | reverse complement strand
GTGGTGCCGTCGCACGGGCACTGCAGCGTTCCGCTCTGGTCCAGGTAGTCCACGTAGTCGGCGGCGGGCGCGGTGGGGTCCGAGCTGCCGCCGACCGCCAGCCCGGTGCCGCCTTCGTTCGCCGACGGAAACTGCGTGGTGTCGCTCTGCTCGTCGCCGAAGGCGAGCGAGAGGAGCTGCTCCATCTTGTCCTGCGCGTACTCGGTGGTCCGCGTCGACAGGTGCCCGCGGTTCTCGGTCGTCGCCAGCGCGTAGGCGCCGACCGAGAGCAGCCCGGCCAGCATGACCATCAGCATCAGCGACGCGACGAGCGTCTCGATCAGGCCGAAGCCGGATTCGCCCGCCGTGTGTCTCGTCGCAGCGTCTCTCGTCATGGCCGCGTCTCTCGTCATTGCCGCACCCAGACCGGCGTCGCCGCCGACTGCGCCCGCCAGAGGCGCGTGAGGCCGGACGCCGCGATGGTGACGCCGTAGATGGCGGCGCCGTCAGTGACATAGAGCCCGCCGGCGCCCGTCGGCACGCCCGACGTGTCCACGGGCACGCCGCGCGAGTTGAAGAGCACGCAGGCGGTGTTGTCGATCGCCGCGCCGTCGTCGTCGCGGCACGGGGGCGACAGGGCGATGCCGGCCTGGGTGTTCGGGGGCGGCGTCGGCAAACCCGCGAATCCGAAGGTGTTCCCCACCGACAGGCCACCGTAGTGGCCCTCGGCCACCCAGCCGGTCGTCCCAGTCTTCCGCCACGTCTCCACATGGAAGCGGCCGGTGCCGAGATCGACATACAGCCGGGCCGTCGTGAAGGCCGCCGCGGCACGCGTCTTCGCCACGGCCACGACGTTCGACACGCCGCGCGCATCGCCGCTCAGGCGGTAGTGCCCGAGCATCATGCCCATCGAGGGAATCGACATGGCCGACAGCAGGCCCATCAGGGCAAGCACCACCATCATCTCGATCGCCGTGTAGCCCGCTTCGCGCGTTCTCACCAGGTCCATGGTGGCAAGCCGCGGACCATTCGTCCAGCGGCAAGCGGGGCCCCCGGATCTCCAGCGGTCTGAAGGGGTTACACGCCGGACGGCGTCGGGGCTCCCCGTCGAAGCGGGCCGACGGCCCGGTGCGGGCTGTCCGAAGTGTAAGCAGCCGGACGGATCCGTCAGCCGGTCAGTTGCCCGGGCCGGGGTCGTCCTGGCTTAGACTCTCGACTCGAGTGGCGCGAGGTTCTGCAGCCGGAGGAGTGCGAATGACGAGGCATGTGATCTACGGAGTTGTGGCGGCCGCGATGGTCGCGGCGGGCCTTGGCCTGTCGCTCCCCAGGGTTGCGGCCCAGTCGGGCGGCGCCGTGCCGATCGATGCGGACGACATCGGCGGCGTGGTGACCGGGCCCAAAGGTCCGGAGGCCGGCGTCTGGGTGATCGCGCAGACGAGCGACCTTCCGACCAAGTTCATCCGCATCGTCGTGACCGACGATCGGGGGCGCTATGTCGTCCCTGATCTGCCTGCGGCGACCTACGACGTGTGGGTGCGCGGGTATGGGCTCGTTGACTCGCCGAAGGTGCGGGCGACCCGCGGCAAGCTGGTGAACCTCAAAGCCGTCATCGCGTCGACGCCCAAAGCCGCCGCTGACTACTACCCTGCCAACTACTGGTACTCGCTGCTGCAGCCGCCACCGGCCACCGACTTTCCCGGCACCGGGCGGGCAGGGAACGGGTATCCGGAATCGGTGAAGACGCAGGCGCAATGGATTGCCCAGGCCAAGATGAACCTCGGCTGCACCCAGTGCCATCAGATGGGCACCCGGGTGACACGCGAGATGTCCGCCGGCTTCCGCTCGCAGTTCAAGAGCACGGTCGACGCGTGGGACCACCGGATCCAGATGGGCATCAGCGGCGCGTACATGAGCAGTTCGCTCGGGCCGATCGGCCGCAAGTCGCTCGCGGCCTTCGCGAGCTGGTCCGATCGCATCGCGGCCGGTGAACTGCCGCCGGTGCCGCCGCGGCCCGCAGGTCTCGAGCGCAACATCGTCGTGACCCAGTGGGAGTGGGCGACGAACAAGACGTTCGTGCATGACGAGATCGCCACCGACCGGCGCACGCCCACCATCAACGCCTACGGCCCCGTGCTCGGCGTCGAGGAGTTGAGCGGCGACTGGATCTCGTTGCTGGACCCGGTCAAGCACCGCTCGTGGCGCCTGCCGCTGACGGTTCCCAATCAGGAGTCGCTGCCGTACGCGTGGGCGCAGGACATGCCGCAGCCCTCGCCCTACTGGGGTGAGGAGATCATCTGGAAGGGCAAGCTCGCGCCGCACAACCCGATGGGCGACCACAAGGGGCGCCTGTGGGTCACGGCGCGCCACGGCTGTCACGTCTACGACCCGAAGACCGACCGCACCACGCACGTCCCCGAGTGCAAGCTTGGCGGCCACCTGCAGATCTCGGATGACGACGTGTTCTGGGCCGGCGGGAGCTACTTCGACGTGCGCAAGTACGACGCCGGAGACGCCAAGGGCGCGGCGGGCCGCGTGGACCCGGTCGTGGACTTCAACGGCAACGGCAAGGCGGACTTCCCGGGCACGCCGTCCAACCAGGCACCCGAGGCCGGCAAGGACTGGGCGGTGCAGGCCGGCGGCTACAGCACGATCGTGAACCCGACCGACGGCACCGTCTGGTACTCGAGGCTGGGCACACCCGGGTCCATCACGCGCCTCGATCCGAAGACGAAGCTCCTCGAGATCTACGAGCCGCCGTTCAACAATCCGAAGTCGAAGGTCTCCGCCTATCTGCCGCACGGCATCGACGTCGACCGGTCGACCGGCGTGATCTGGGTCGGGATGAACAGCGGCCACTACGCGGCATTCGACCGCCGCAAGTGCGCCGGACCGCTCAGCGGCCCCACCGCGACCGGTCAGCACTGCCCCGAAGGCTGGACGCTGCACCAGGCGCCCGGTCCGCAGTTCAAGACGGTCGAGTGGCAGGGCAGCGCCGACTCCTACTACCTGAACTGGGTGGACTGGCACAACACGGGCGGCTTCGGGAACAACGTCCCGATGCTGGTCGGGTCGGGGTCGGACTCGCTGATGGCGCTCGTGAACGGGAAGTGGGTGGTGCTGCGGGTGCCCTATCCGCTCGGCTTCATGGCACGCGGCATGGACGGCCGCATCGACGACCCGAAGGCCGGCTGGAAGGGCCGCGGCCTGTGGGCCTCGCACTCGGAACAGCCGACGTGGCACCAGGAGGGCGGCGTGAGTGAGCGCCCGAAGGTGGCGCACTTCCAGCTGCGGCCGAATCCGCTCGCGAAGTAGGCGTCTCGGAAAGCCCGGGGAGCGCGGACGCCTGGGCGTCCGCCTCCTCGGCATCAGCGATAGAGACCGGTATACCACCCCACCAGAGGCTCGCCGACTGCCCCCGCGACGATCGCCCCGATGGCGAGAAACGTCCCGAACGGCAGCGCCGACTGCAGGTCGCCCCGCCGCGACGCGATGAGCGCGAGGCCGGCGGCCGAACCGGCCAGCGACGCGACGAAGAGCGTCAGCAACGTCTGTTCCCAGCCGAGGAATGCCCCGATCATCGCGAGCATCTTCACGTCGCCGAAGCCCAGCCCCTCGCGACCGCGCAGCCGGAAGTAGCCCTCGGAGATCGCCCACAGCAGGCCGCCGCCGAGCGCCGCACCGAGCAGCGCGCTGGCCGGACCCGGCGGCAGCACCACGCTCGCGCCGATCCCGATCGCGATGCCGGGCAGCGTGATGCGGTCGGGCAGGATGCGGTGCCGCAGGTCGATCACAAAGAGCACCACCAGCATCGAGGCGAAGGCCAGCCGCACGAGCAGCAGCGGATGGAAGCCGTAGACGGCATAGCCGCCGGCGAAGATGACGCCCGTCACCAGTTCGACCAGCGGGTAGGTGACGCTGATCGCCGAGGCGCACGTCCGGCAGCGGCCGCGGAGCACGAGCCAGCTCACGACGGGCACGTTCTCATACCAGGAGAGCGCGCGGCCGCACCCGCCGCAGCGTGACCCCGGCCACACGACCGACTCGCGGCGCGGCAGCCGGTAGATGCAGACATTGAGAAAGCTGCCGACGACAAGGCCGAGCAGGCCGGCGAGCACGACGGGCGTCACTGCGGGCTCCCGAGCACCGGCAACGGATTGAGCGTGGAGTCGCGCCGCAGGCTGACCCGGCCGTCGGTACCGAGCTGGTACGGCACCCCGGTCGGGTCGAGCGGGATCCCGCGCAGCACGCCCGCGGCCACCACGTCGTGCCACCCTGCCGGCGCGCGGCCGAGGCGCAGCGACGCCTGGTCGACGGCCGTGTTCAGACGGTCGAGCTGGTCTATGGCATCGAGCTGCGCCAGGCGCTGGTCGGCCGTCCGGATCAGCCAGTCCAGTTCCGCCGACTTCCTCACCTGCTGCCAGAGCAGACGCGACGAACGGCGGTCGCCGCCTTGCGCCAGCGTGACCGCGGCGAGCGGCTCGAGCCAGTTCGGGCCGCCGAGCGCGGCAGCCTCCTGGAATCGCCGGGCGGCTTCCCGGAAGTTCCCGCGCCACCAGTACTCGACAAATCCGATGTCGTAGACGTACTCCCACTTGCCGGGCTGCTCACGCAGCCCTTTCTCCAGCAGCGCGATCGCCTGGTCGGGCCGGCCCGGCCCGTCGGGAAACGGCTCCGCGAGAAAGATCGCGCCGAAGCGATAGGCCGCGTTGAAGCGCGGGTCGAGCGAGGTCGTGAGATCCAGAAAGGGCTCCAGCAGGTTGAACTGCTTCCCGGGATCGGTCGAGAGTTTCGTCCGGCCGTAGTGCTGGAGCGTCCGCAGCCAGTAGATGTCCGCGACGATCGGACGATACGAGAGCGACGCCCGCCCGATGAGCGCCGCCGATCGGATCAGCACCGGCCCGCTCCGCACTTCCGGCACCTGCCCGACGCGCTCCCGCGCGGCCTGCAGCGCGACCACCGACGCCAGGGAGGCACACAGCACCACCGCGAGCCGCACGCGGATCACTGAAGGTCTCTCCGCCGGAACACCAGGATGGCCGCCACCAGAAGGAACACGATGTACGCCGCGCCGTAGGCCGCCGCCAGGCCCGCGGCGACGGGCGGCACCGCCAGACCGTGGACGACCTGCGAGCGGACGTCGAACGCGGAGAGATCCGGCAGCACGCAATAGAGCCCCCGCGCCAGCCAGACGGCCACCGGGTTGTCGACGACGGTCTCGAAGTGCCTCAGGTCGTCGTTGAAGTGCCCGACGATCCACAGCCCCAGCGTCAGCACGGCGGAGAGAAACGGCGACGAGAAGGTGGAGAAGAACAGCGCCACGGCCGTGACCACGAGCAGCTCCACCCCGATGAGCGCGATCGCGGTCATGAGCGCCGGGTCCAGCGCCGGTGCCGGCCACGATCGGCGGAGGATGTCGTCGGCCGTCCAGTCCATGTAGGCCAGGACGCCGTAGAACGCGATCGTCATGCCGGCGATGTTGACCGCGAGCGTCAGCGCCAGGCCGGCGTACTTGCCGAGCAGGAACTGTTCGCGCGTCACGGGCTTCGAGAGCACGTTGTAGATGCTCCGCCGCTCGACTTCCTTCCACACCAGGCTGATCCCGATGAAGATGGCCATGAACAGCCCGAGCGTCGAGATCGCGGCCAGACCGAGATCCTTCACCATCTTGATGTCCTGCCCGGCGGTGAGCTGCCCGAGCAGATACGTCGCGGCCATGAGGATGGCCGCGAAGAGCACGAGCCCGTACAGCACGCGTTCGCGCACCGATTCCTTGAACACGCCGACGGCGAGCCACGCGATGAGCCGCATGGCTACTCGTGGACTCCCGCTCCGGCTGCGGCTCCGGGCGCCGTCACGGACTGGACGAAGACATCTTCGAGCGTGTCGCGCATCGGATTCAGCGAGACGAGCGATGCCCCCTGCGCGACGAACTCCTGCAGGAGCCGTTCGGGCGCCACGTCGAGCGGCACGTCCACCGCGAAGCGATCAGGCCCGATCTGCGTGACCTTCGCACCGGGCGCGAGCCGGTCCACGACCTCGCGCGAGATCCGCGAGACGACCAGCTCCCAGCCGCGTACGTGGAACGCGAGCAGATCGGAGACGCGCCCGTCGGCCACGAGCTTCCCCTTCGCCAGCACCGCCACACGATTGCAGAGCGCCTCGGCGTCGGCCAGCACGTGGGAGCTGAAGAAGACCGTGCAGCCGCGGTCGCGCAGGCGCATGATGAGCGCGCGGACATCCCGCCTGCCGATCGGGTCGAGCCCCGACATCGGCTCGTCGAGAAACACGACCTCGGGGTCGTTCAGCAGGGCCTGGGCAATACCGACCCTCTGCACCATGCCCTTCGAGTACTTGCGGATGGGCATGCGCCGCTCGGCGCCGAGGCCGACCTCGTCGAGCCGCGCGGACGCCCGCCTGCGCGCCTCCGCGCCGGTCAGACCGAAGAGCCTCGCGAAGTACACGAGCAGTTCTTCCGCGGAGAGATGGTCGTAGAAGGTCGGGTTCTCCGGCAGGTAGCCGATCCGGTGGCGCACGGCGGTGTGGCCGGCGGGCTGGCCGAGAATCTCGGCCCGGCCGGAGGTCGGACGGACGAGCGCGAGGAGCACCGTTCGGCCCGAGGAAGCCGAACACGTCGCCCGGCTCCACGGCGAGCGTCAGGCGGTCGAGCGCCGTGTAGGGCCGGGGCCGCCAGAACCCGGTGGTGTACTGCTTCGTCAGCTCCTCGAGTCGAATGGCAGGCACGGCTGCGGGAGCTAGGGCGTGGTGCGCGCCAGCTCGAAGGCGATCGCCGCGTCGAAGAACTCGGGATCGAGGCCGCCTTCGATCTTGCGGCCGTTGATGAAGAAGGTCGGTGTGCGGTTCACGCCGAGCGACTGGCCGGCCTTGATATCGCCTTTCACCTGCTCCAGCACGGATGCGTAGCGCTCGTTGAAGTCCATCACGCCGGCCACCGAGCGCACGCCCTGGCGGACCAGGTCCGGATTCATCGCGGGCTGGTTGTCGAACAGCCAGTCCTCCATCGCGTCCGCACGCCCCTTCAGCCGCGCCATCCGGACGGCGGCCGCCGCTTCACAACCCGCCTGATGGGCGCCGCCGCTGTTGCACTCGGGGTCGAGCGGAAAGTCGCGTGTGATGAATTTGACCTGCCCGGGGTGCGAGGCCGCGTAGGCCTTCAGAATCGGCTTGTAGTTCAGGAACGTCTGGCGGCAGGGCGGGCACTGGTAGTCGTTGAACTTCAGGATCACGACCTTCGCACCGTCGTTGGCGACCACGACCGGCGTGACGGGCTGCGCGGCGTACCAGCGCTGGAAATCGGCGCGCTGCGCCGGCGTCAGCACCTTGAGGCCGGGCGCCTGCGACGCGGGGGCGGCGGCCGGCGCGGCCTGGCTCGACTCTGCCGGGGCGGGCGTGGCTTCCGGAGCGGCAGCGGGAGCGGTGGCGGTGGCGGCGGCAGCTTCCGCGGGCGCCGTCTCCACGGCGCTCAGCGTGGCCGTGGGCGCACCTTCCTTCGGGAAGAACGCGATGAGCGAGGCCGACCCGACGAGCCAGAGCAGGGTCAGCACGAGCGACGCCGGGGCGGCAAGAAGCGATCGGGCATCGCCCAGCAGGCGGCCAGGCAGGGAACGTAGCGGCATCGATGTCACTCCGGCGGATACGAAGAAGACTCCGAACACACCGGCATACGTGGCCGTGCACAGCAGACACACCTTGTGCAGGACGAAGTAGGAGGTGTAGCCGAAGTAGAGCACCACGGCGAGGCCGATCACGCCGAGCAGGAACACATACTCGCCGACATGCTTCGCGCCGTCCGACCCGGGTGTCCGCATCCCCCAGGCCGCCAGCAGCAGCACAGCCGACGCCCAGATCACGCCGCCGGCGGCGACGGGCACGCCGCGAATCGCGCCGTACTCGCTCTGGTACACCGCTTCGCAGCTGACCGTCTCGCTGACGTCGCAGAAGCTCGTGTAGCCGGTGTCGGCGAGGAGCTGGTAGTGGACGTTCAGCGAGAGGAGCGACGCCACCAGCGCGACAGCCGCGAAGACCAGCAGGAGCACTCGGGTTCTCGTCATGGCGGTAAGAGGGTATCGCGGATCGCGGACCGAAAACAGGAGCGGGCCGGTGTCCCCGGAGGGACGCCGACCCGATCGAACCACAGTACCGAGAGGGAGCGGTCGCGCCCGACTACTGGAGGTTGGTGGCGGCGTCGAAGTTCGCCGTCGTGATCGCGGCCATGCTCTGCTTGATCAGGCCCGTCTGGTTCGTCGCGAAGTACCGGACGCCCGTCGTGCCCGGCGTCGTCGGCACGGCGTCCGCGAAGAACTCGGTGTAGGAGTTGCCGGCGGTGTTGCAGGTCGCTGCCTGCGCCATCACCTGCGCCGACGCGGCGTTGGCCACCGTGAAGGTGTACCCGGCCTTGGCGCCGGCGGCGAGGTCCGCCGGGATGAACGGCACGCTGCCGACGGGTGCCGTGCCGAGCGCGGTCAGGTTCGTCGCGTAGCCACCGCCGCCGCAGCTGGCCGCGAAGGCCGCCTGGGCGGAGCTGAGCGTGCGCACCGAGCCGATGGCCGACGCTTCGTTGCCCGAAAGACGGGCGCGGAGCAGACCCGGCACGGCAATCGCCGCGATGATGCCGATGATGGCCACCACGATCAGCAGTTCGATAAGAGTGAACCCGTCATTGCGCTGCATCTTCTTCACGTTCATAACCCCCTGGAGGCTGAGCCGGCCGCTCTGGCCGGACGCTCCGTCGTAAGTGACGTTGACCGCTTCTCCGCGGTGACGCCCTGCCTATCGCAACGGCGGTGCCAGGATCGGCCGGTCGGGCGTGATCGCGCTAAGTCATTGCCCCGCAGCAGGTTCGGCGGACGGGTCGCCAGAGATGCCCCACGCCAGTGCCCGCGCGCCCGCCGTTTCTGACAAAAAACGTCAGCCCGGCGGTGACAGCCGTTGTCACTACCGGAGGTTGAACTTCTTCGCGTAGTAGCGGAATGACCGGAAGGTCATGCCGAGCATTTCGGCGGCGCGCACCTGCACGCCGCCGGCCCGGGCGAGCGCCTCGGTGATGTGCTCCCGGTAGATCTGGTCCACGTGCGCGTCGAGGTCGAAGGCGCCGTCCGGCCGCGCGGCCACCGCCTGCACGGGCTCCCGCTCCCCGCCCGCCCGCACGTTCGGAGGCAGCGACTCTGGCAGGATGGCTTCCGTCCGCTCCACGGCGACCGCGCGTTCGATGGCGTTCTCCAGTTCACGCACATTGCCGGGCCACCCGTAGGCCTCGATGAGTGCCATCGCCTCCTGCGAGACACGCCGCACGGGTTTGCCCATCCGCTCGGCAAAGCGGTCCAGGAAGCGGGCCGCGATGAGCGGGATGTCCTCGCGGCGGTCACGCAACGGGGGCAGGTGAATCTGGATGACGTTGATCCGGTAGAAGAGGTCTTCGCGGAAGCGGCCCTCCGCCACGGCCTTCTGCAGATCCTGATTCGTGGCGGCGATCACGCGGATGTCCGCCAGCACTTCGTCGGTGCCGCCGAGCCGCCGGAAGCGCCGCTCCTGCAGCACGCGCAGGAGCTTCACCTGCATCGTCTGGTTCATCTCGCCGATTTCGTCGAGAAACACCGTGCCGCGCTCGGCGGCTTCGATGAGGCCCTTCCTGTTGGAGTCGGCGCCGGTGAAGGCGCCGCGCATGTGACCGAAGAGCTCGGATTCGAGCAGCGTTTCCGGCACCGCGCCGCAATTCAGCGCCACGAACGGGTGATCCTTGCGCAGCGAGTGCGCGTGGATGGCGCGCGCGATCAGGTCCTTCCCCGTTCCGGACTCGCCCGTGACAAGCACGGTGCTCGGCGTCGGCGCGATGGTCTCGACCATCGAGAAGATCTCGAGCATGGCGGGGCTCCGCCCGATGAGATTGTCGAAGGCGTGAGAGGTTTCCATCGCGCGCTTCAGCAGCACGTTCTCGGTGCGGAGGCGGCGGGACTCCATGTAGTGCCGCACCTTCAGGCGCAACTCGTCGACGTTGAACGGCTTGATGAAGTAGTCCGACGCGCCCAGCCGCATGGCCTCGACGGCCGTCTCGGTGGAGGCGTAGGCGGTCATCATCAGCGCCACGATGTCGTGATGCCGCGCCTTCGCCTCGCGGAGCACCTGGACACCGTCGATGTCCGGCAACCGGATGTCGGTCATCAACAGGTCGAAGAGCCCGTGCTCCATCGCCGCGATCGCCTCGCGGCCGTTGGCGGCCACGGTCACGTCGTAGCCGTCCTTCCGCAGCACGATGCGGAGCATGTCGCGCATCGACGGCTCGTCATCGACGACGAGCACGCGAACGGCCGGCGTCTGCGCGGGCGCCTGCGCTCTGGTCACGCGCCGGCCTCCGTCGCGGCTGCGAGCGCCGGACGCGCGGCCGGCAGACGCACGGCCATCGTCGTGCCCGTGCCGGGCGAGGACTCCACGTCAATCCGGCCACCGTAGTCCGTCACGATGCGATGCACGATCGCCAGCCCCAGGCCCGTCCCCTTCTCGAAGGAGCTCCGGAACGGCTGAAAGAGACCGTCGCGTTCCTCGGCCGTCATCCCGCGGCCCGTATCGTCCACCGCCAGCGTCACCATGCCGTCGCCATCCGGACTCGCCACGCGGAGCGTGAGCCGCCCGCCGTCGCGCATGGCGCGCAGGCCGTTGGTCGCGAGGTTCCAGATGATCTGGCGGATCTGATGCTCGTCGGCTTCACACCAGACAGGCTCGTCGGGCACGTCCACCGAGACAGTATGCCCGGGACCGACTTCCGATCCGTGGCGGAGCAGCACGGCCGTGTCCTGCACGACGCGCCGGAGGTCGAGCCGCGTGACGGAAAAGCGCTGGGGGCGCGCGTACTCGAGGAACGAACGGATGGTGTCGTTGAGCCGGCCCGACTCGCGGAGCACGATGTCCATCAGTTCCGCCTGCTCGGCGTTCAGCGCCAGCTCGGACCGCAGCACCTGAATGGACCCCGACATCGACGCCAGCGGGTTCCTGATCTCGTGTGCGATCCCGGCCGCCATCTCGCCCACGGCGGCGAGCCGCTGCCTGAGCCGCGCGTCCCGCTCCAGGCGCCGGACATCGGTCACGTCCTGAAAGGTATAGAGCCAGCCGTGCCCCTCCTCCGGGAACACGAGCGGCGTGACGCTCAGGCCCAGGTCGATCAGGCCGCGATTCGGAGTCCGATAGGGAATGTCGAGGCGCAGGCTCTGCCCTGGCGCCAGCGCGGCAAGTCCTGCACTCGACACCGCCGGCACACCGAGCACCTCCGCCACATCGCGCCCGAGCGTCTCGGCCGGGTCGAGACCGGTGATCGCGCCGGCCGCCCGGTTGAACGTCAGCACGCGACCCGAGGCGTCCGCGGTGGCAAGACCACTGAGGAGGCTGTCGATGACGTGGGCGTTGAAGGCGCGCAGGTCGGCCATCTGGGACGACGCGCGCAGAAACCTGGCATCCGCCGTCCGGGCCGTCTCCGCCAGCGTGCCGCTGACCAGCGCGGCCGCGACGAAGCCGAAGACGTTGATCGCCACCGTGTACTGCGCCTGCCGCACGGACGGCAGCACGTTCTCACCGCCGATCTCCGAAAACCACGCCGGCTCGGCGTACTGCCAGAGCACGATGGCCACGAGCAGCAGCGTGTTCAGCGCGGCGACCTGCAGCGCGCCTCGGCGTCCGCGGATCGTGCTCGCGGCGATGACGGGCAGCAGATACAGCGACGAGAACACGCTGGTCACGCCCCCGGTGACGATGATGAACGTCGTGACCAGCAGCGCATCGCCCGCGAGCTGGGCGTCGCCGACCCAGGGATGCGCGACGGCAAACCGGAGCCCCAGCAGGTTGCCCACGCTCAGCGCGTAGGCCGCGGCGACCAGATAGAAATACGGCGCAGCCGGCAGCGCGTCCGGACGGCTGAGCTGGACGAGGACGCCCGACCCGAGCAGCAGCGTGCTCACCACCACGCGGACGGCGATGAGCGTGGCGAGGCGGGAGCGGATGTCCATCGGTGATGGATCTTAACTAGTTCGTCAGGTTCGAGATGAGGCTGAAGATCGGCATGTACATCGCGATCACGATCGCCCCGACGATCCCGCCGAGAATGGCGATCATCGCCGGCTCGAGCAGCGACAGCAGGCCCGCGACGGCCACGTCCACCTCTTCCTCGTAGAAGTCCGCGATCTTGCCGAGCATGTTGTCCAGCTCGCCGGTGGCTTCCCCGACGCCGATCATCTGCACGACCATCGGTGGAAACACGGCGGTTGCCCTGAGCGGCTGCGCGATCGTTTCGCCGCGCTCGATGCTACGCCGCGTGCGCGTGACGGCGTCCTCGACCACGGCGTTGCCCGCCGTCCGGCCGGTGATATCCAGCGCCTCGAGGATCGCGACGCCCGACGCGAGCAGCGTCGAGAGCGTGCGGCAGAAACGGGCGACGGCGATCTTGCGCAGCAGCAGACCCAGAATCGGCAGCCGCAGCAGCAGGCCGTCCACGACGCGCCGCCCGCGCTCGGTCGCGTAGTAGCGCTGGAAGCCGAACACGAGCGCCACGATGCCCACAATCACGAACGGCATCAGCGTCACGAGCGCGTTGCTGGCCGCGATGACGATCCGTGTCGGCAACGGCAGATTGGCGCCGAGCCCGGCAAAGAGCGTCGCGAATGTCGGGATGACCTTCCAGAGGATGACGGTCACGACGACCGCGGCGATTGTCATGACGGCGGCCGGATAGACCATCGCGGACTTCACCTGGCTCCGGAGCTTGACGGACTTCTCGATGTAGGTCGCGAGCCGCTTCAGAATCGTGTCCAGGATGCCGCCGGCCTCGCCCGCCGCGATCATGTTGGTGAAGAGCGCGTCGAACGTCTTCGGGTGCCGCTTCATGGCCTCCGCGAGCGACAGACCGCGCTCGACATCCGACCGGGTCGCCAGGAGCGTCGCCGCGAAGTGCTTGTCCTCTTCCTGTGTGCCGAGGATCTCGAGACACTGCACGAGCGGCAGTCCCGCGTCGATCATCACGGAGAACTGCCGCGTGAACACCGCCAGGGTCTTCGGCGCAACGCGGTGCGGGCGCAGGGACCGGAGGCGCGACACCGCCGCGCCGTCCCCGACCGGCGAGATACGCGTGACGACGATCTGATCCCGGCGCAGCGCCGCGACAGCGGCGTCCACCGAGTCGGCCGCGCGCTCGCCCTGGACCGACTCCCCCGTGCGCGTGCGCCCGGC
>JBIKWH010000264.1:0-3825 GCA_044356435.1 Vicinamibacterales bacterium | reverse complement strand
TGCCGGACGGGTCCACCGCCCTGCACTGGGCGGCGCACTTCGACGCGGCCGACCAGGTGGAACTGCTGCTCGGTGCCGGCGCGAAGGTCGACACGACCAACGACTACGGGGTCATGCCGCTCTATCTTGCGGCGACCAACGGCAGCGTGGCCGTCATCGAGCGGCTGCTCAAGGCGGGAGCACAGGCCAATGCCGCATTGCCGACGGGCGAGACCGTATTGATGGCGGCGGCGCGGACCGGCCGTCCGGCCGCCGTCGCGGCGCTGCTGGCGCGGGGTGCCGATCCGAACGGGACACAGAAGTCGAAGGGGCAGACCGCGCTGATGTGGGCGGCGGCCGAGGGGCATCTCGACGCGGCCCGGCTCCTGCTCGAGAAGGGGGCCGACGTCTCGGCCCGCGCCGCGTCGGGCTTCACCCCGTTGATGTTCGCGGCCCGGGAGCCGTCGCTCGACCTGGTACGGATGCTGGTGGACCGTGGGGCTGACGTCAATGCCTCGGCCGGTGACGGGAGCACACCGCTGCTCGTGGCCACGGTGCGAGGTCACGTGGACATCGCGAAGTATCTGCTCGACCGTGGCGCGAAACCGGATGGCGACGCGGCGAAGGCGGGCTACACGCCGCTCCACTGGGCCGCGGGTACCTTCGAGAGCATCATCACCTACGACTATCCCGACGCGCCGGGCGAGTGGAAGGCGGCTGCGGGCATTCCCTCGCGAGACGGCAAGCTCGACATGGTGCGTCTGCTGGTGGCGCGCGGCGCCAGCCTCGAAGCCCCGCTGACGAAGAATCCACCGCGGTACGGCTACTACCTCTACGGCATCGGCCGCGGCGACATCATGATTGGCGCCACCCCGTTCTACCTCGCGACGATTGCGGTCGACCTCGAGGTGATGAAGCTGCTGCTGTCGCTGGGCGCGAAGGCTGACGTGCAGACGAAGAGCGGCTGCACGCCGCTGATGGCGGCGGCGGGGCTCGGGTATCAGGACCAGGAGAGCCGCATTCCGCAGTCGGCCTACGTCGCGGCCACGGCGTTCGTGCTTGGCCTGGGGGCCGATGTCAACGCCACCAACAACGACAAGTTCACGCCGATGCACGCGGCGGCGTGGGCGGGCTTCGAGCAGGTCATTCAGTTGCTGGCGGACCGCGGCGCGGCGATCAGTCCGAAGAACCGCCGCGACGAGACGCCGCTCGACATCACTGAGGGCTATCACTTCTCCTTCTTCTTCGACCGCCCCGCGGCGGCGGCCGTGCTGAAGAAGCTCGGCGCGGTCGGCGGCGTGGAGCGCGGGGGCTTCCTGGCGGGCCAGACGAAGAAGGAGCGCGAGGAACAGGAGAAGTCGAAGCGGTGAACACGCTGCCGCGCCGCGCGCTGCCCCGCCGGGCGCTGCCCCGTCGGACGTGGCTGCGCGGTGGCGCCGCGTGCGTGGGGCTGCCGTTCCTCGAGGGCAGGCCCGGCACCGGCATCGAGGCGCGGGCCGCTGTGACGCCGACCCGCTTCGTCGTGCTCTACGCCCCGAACGGCATGGTGATGCCGGCGTGGACGCCGGCGACTGCCGGCCCCCTGCGGGCACTCCCTCCGACGCTCACGCCGCTCGCGCCCTTTCGCGACCGCATCCGCGTGGAGTCCGGCCTGAGCACACTCGGTCTGCCCGTCGTGCCGGCTTACCACGCCGGGGCGGCCACGAAGTTCCTGACGGGTGCGAGTCCCTCGCCGACACGTGGCTCGGTGGTGAAGGCGGGCCTCTCCGTCGATCAAGTGGCGGCACGCGCGATTGGTGGCGATGGCCGGCTGCGTTCGCTCGAGCTGTGCCTGGAGGACGCGCCGCTGACCGGCGCCTGCGACGTGCAGTACAGCTGCGCGTACCAGAACACCGTGTCCTGGGCGTCGGCGGACACGCCGCTGCCGATGGAATCCCGACCCCGCGCGGTGTTCGAGCGGCTGTTCGGCGACGCGGAGGCCACGCCGGCCGAACGGGCGAAGGCCGCGCGCGACGACCGGAGCCTGCTGGACTCGCTGCTCGACGGACTCGGGCGCCTTCGTCGGCAGGTGAGCACCGCCGACCGCGCCCGTCTTGACCGGTACGCGCAGGCGATCCGTGACACAGAGGCGCGCATCGTGGCCGCGGAGCGGCGCGCCGTGACGGATGTGCCGGACGCCGGCGCGGTACTCGAGCCGGCGGGCGGTTTTGCCGAGCGCTACACGCTCATGCTGGACCTCCTCGCGCTGGCGCTGCACGCCGACCTCACGCGTGTCGGCACGGTGATGCTCGGCATCGAGGCCAGCCTGCGGACCTATCCGGAACTTGGCGTCACCGAGGGGCATCACCAGTTGTCGCACCACCAGTCCGACCCGGCCAGGCTCGACCGGCTGGCGGCGGTCAACCGGCTGCACGTGGGCGTGCTGGCGTATCTGCTCGGGCGCCTGCAGGCGCTGGACGACGGGGATGCCACGCTGCTCGATCGCACGCTCGTGCTCTATGGCGCGGGAATGAGTGACAGCGACCGCCACCGGCACGATAATCTGCCCGTGCTCGTGGCCGGGCCGCGCGCGCTCACCGGCGGTGAGCATCGGCAGCGGGCACCTGGGACTCCGCTGGTGAATCTGCATCTGTCCCTGCTCGATGCGCTGGGTGTGCGCGTCGACACGTTCGGCAACAGCTCCGGGAGACTGTCGTGATGATGCGCCGCTTCCTCGTGTTCGGTGGTCTGGTTCTCTCCTGCGGCATCGTGGCCGCCGGCGCCGGCCGCCCGCAGTGGACACAGTTCCGCCCGTCAGGGGGCGTGATCGCCGACGACCCCTCGCTTCCGGAGGAATGGAGCGAGACGAAGAACGTCGCGTGGAAGACGCCCGTTCCGGGGCGCGGCTGGAGCTCCCCGATTGTCTGGGATGACCACATCTTCGTGACGACGGTGCAGAGCGACGAGCCCGCGCCCAGGCCTGGCCTCGACATCATCGAGGACGGCAAGGGCGCCAGCTACAAGGAGGGCATGCGTGCGCCCATCCTGAAGAAGCCGCACCGCTGGGTGCTCTACGACATCGACTTCAAGAGCGGGAAGGTGCGCTGGGAGCGCGAGTTCCACAGCGGGGAACCGCTCGCCGCGAAGCATCCGAAGAACAGCTATGCCTCCGAGACGCCCGCGACCGACGGCCGTCGCGTCTACGTCTACAACGGCGACTTCGGGCTCCTGGCCTTCGACTTCTCCGGGAAGAAGCTGTGGCAGACGCGGGTCCAGCCGCCGAATTCGCTCCCCGCGGAGAATCCCGAGTTCGCCGCCGGCCGGATCGACTTCGGCACGGCGTCCTCGCCCGTGCTGCACAAGGACCGGCTCTTCGTCGTGGACGACCACGAGCCCCGGCGGCCGTGGTTCCTGGCGGCCTACAGCACCGAGACCGGCAAGGAGCTGTGGCGGGTCACCACCGAGCGCGGCAAGACGGGCGGGCCGACGTGGGCGACGCCGTTCATCTGGGAACACAGCCAGCGGACGGAGGTCATCGTGCTGACGGCCGGTGCTGTCCGGTCTTACAGCCTGGATGGCACCCCGCTCTGGCATCTGCGCGGCCTCGGCAGCAACTCGACACCGACCCCGGTCGCGGCGAACGGCCTGCTCTACGTCAGTGCCGGGTATCCCGCCGACGCGACGCGGCCGGTCTGGGCCATCAAGCCGGGCGGCGCCGGGGACATCACCCCGAATGAGGGAGAGACCTCAGGCCCGTTCGTCGTCTGGTCCCAGCCGAAGCTGGCCTCCTACATGCCATCGGGCCTCGTCTACGGGAAGTACCTCTACACGCTGGAATCCCAGGGGTTCTTGCAGTGCAATGACGCG
>JBIKWH010000263.1:0-3832 GCA_044356435.1 Vicinamibacterales bacterium | reverse complement strand
GGTTCTGCGCGAGCGTGCTCCGGAACGCTTCGCCCCTGGTCAGGAGCGCCTTCCGGAACGACGCCGGTCCGTTGAACTCCGTGCCGTCCACGAGCTTGCCGGACGGGTTGACCGGCGCCCCACCGTCGGTGGCGCGGAACTGGCCCACGGCGTCGAAGTTCTCCAGCGCGAAGCCAAGCGGGTCGATCTGCGAGTGGCAGGTGGCGCAGACCGGGTTCTTCCGGTGCAGCTCCATGCGCTGCCGCAGCGAGCCTTCGATCTTCGTGTCGTCGAGCGGCGGCACATTGGGCGGCGGCGGTGGCGGCGGGACGCCCAGCAGGTGGTCCATGATCCACTTGCCTCGCTGCACGACCGACGTGCGGTCGGCGTAGGAGGTGACCGTCAGAATCGCGCCCTGGCCGAGCAGGCCCGCGCGGGCGTCGTCCGTGAGCGTGACGCGCCGGAAGTGGCTCCCGGCGACGTTGGCGATCCCGTAGTGGCGGGCCAGCCGCTCGTTGACGAAGGTGTAGTTGGCGGTCAGCAGCTCGCTGATGGGCCGGTCCTCGCGGACCTGGCTCTCGAGAAACAGCCGCGTCTCCTCCTGGAAGGCCACCCGGAGGTTGTCGTCGAAGGTCGGGAACCGCGCCGGGTCTGGCCGGACGCTCCCCATGTTGCGGAGGTAGAGCCACTGCTCGAAGAAGTTGTTGATGAGCGCGTCCGCGCGCCGGTCCGCAAGCATGCGCCGGACCTGCTTGTCGAGCACCCCCGGCTGCCGCAACGTGCCACTCGAGGCCACGCGCAGGAGTTCGTCGTCCGGAATGCTGCTCCAGAGGAAGAACGAGAGCCGCGACGCGAGGTCGAGGTCGCTGACACGATACGCGGCTCCCTTCGCCACGCCAATCGGGTCGGCTTCGAGTCGGAAGAGGAACTTCGGCTCGACGAGGAGCCGGGTCAGCGCGGTCTGAATGCCCGCGTCGAACGTCGCCCCCGCGCGACCCTTCTGATAGAACGTCACGAGGTCCTTCACCTCGGCGGCGGTCGCGGGGCGGCGGTAGGCACGCCGTGCCAGAGACGAGAGGATGCGCGTCGCGCACGCGGTTTCGTCAGCCGCGCCAGTCGGGCGGCAGACGAAGATGCGTTTCCGGCTCGCGCTCTCCGCCGGCACCGTGCCACCGAACGGTCCGCCGACCGTCACCTTGCGGATGGTCATGTCGATGCGCCCGGACCCGGTACCTGATGTCACACCCTGATTGAAGGCGTCGCTCGTGAGCGCCAGCCGGTTCACGCCCACACCCTCCATGTTCCAGTGGTCGCGGTTGAGCGTCACGGCCACCGTGTGCAGGCCGGCCGTGGCCTTGAACCGGAACTCGGCCTTCTCGTCCGGCGCGAATTCTTCGGCGTAGTAGTTGGCCACGGCACCGAACGTGGGCTTGTCTCCCGCGCCGCCGATCTTCACGACCTTCAGGCGCTCCCTGTCGAGCCGGACGTCGATCAGGTTCTCGACGTCGAGGCCGCGGATCATGTTCGTGGCCGCGAGGTCCGACCGCTGGAGCGTGAACTTGACGCTGTATTCCCCGTCCAGCGGGAAGTAGTGCCGGATCGCGGCGCCGCCGCGTGAGCCGAACGGCAGCTGCTCACTCATGCGGTCGTCCTGACCCATCGTGCGGTCCGAGACGTCGTACACCGTGAAGCCCGGCACGATCGCCGGGTCGCCAACCGCGAGCCGGCTGATCTTGTTGGCCGCGAGCAGGTACCGCTCGAGCAGACCGGGAGACACGGAGAGCACGTCGGCGATGTTGTCAAAGCCGTAGCCGGAGTCGTCCGCAGGCAGCATCGTCTTGCCGTCGATTTCCAGGTCCAGCAGGTCGCGAATCGCGTTGGTGTACTCGAGACGGTTCAGGCGATGGATCGGCGGGCGCCCCGGGTCCGGCTTTGCGCGGGCGGCCGTGTCGAGCGCCTGCTCCACCGTGGTGATGAAGTTCCGGTAGGTGGCGGCGTCCGGCCGCTTGCTGCCGGGCGGGGGCATCGCGCCCGCGTGCATCTTGGTCGCGATCTTCTCCCACACCTCCGCGTCGGCGCCGATAGCGGTCGCGTCGCGGTTCTCCAGCACGAGCCCCGCGGTCTTCAGCCGCTGGTTGTGGCAGGTTACGCAGTAGCTGTCCACGAACCCCTTGATGGGGACGACGGGAGTGGGTGGGGTTGCTGCAGCCGCCGACGCGGTCTGAGCGACACGTCGCGCCGGTGACGGGGCTTTGGCCGGGGCCGCCAGCAGGCTGACCGACAGCGCGACAAACCCGCCGGCAAGGCCGGCTCCGGCAATCAACTGGCGTGGTGCAACACGGACCCGCATCTGCCCCTCCTGAACGGAAACTGGGCGCCGATTGTATGCGGGGTTACGAAGATTCCGGTATCCCCCGATCGGGCGGATACCGGAATATCGACAGGTTGCGACAACCGGGCCGGCTTCGCCGGCCTGGCCCTATTTCGTCAGCTTTTCGACGTCGGTGGGCTTGCCGAAGAAGGCCGGGTTCACCGGCACGTTGGCCTTGATTTCCTTCAGAAGGAGCGCCTCACGGCCATCGAGCCAGACGAAGTCGATCTTGTGCGCCATCTTCACGCCGTTGACCTCGCGGTAGTCCGAGTAGTCGAACTGCGTCGGGAGGCGGCCGATCAGCGACGGACCGAAGCGCACCAGACGCGTCAGCAGGCCCGTTTCCTTGTCGAAATAGAGCGTCGCGAAGGTGTTGCGCGGGCCGTTGCCCTGGATGACGTCTACCGCGCGACCGTCGATCTCGGTCGGGTCGAGGGTACGCAGCCGCGTCAGGATCTTGGTGAGCTGCTGCGGGAACATGAACTGCGCGTCGAAGCGGGCGCCATCAAGTTCGGTGCCGTGGAGCTGATGCTCGCCGAGCACGTTCAGCGGTGTCTTCGTCCAGCCCACATTGCCGTCGAAGCTGCGCACCGTGGCGTCGCGGCCCTTCGCTTCCTTGTAGTGGATGACCATGCTGCGCTGGTCAGGGAACTTGCCGAAGAGCTGCACATCACCGCCGCCGCCGAAGCCGCGGAAGCCGACGCTCGTGCCCGTCGCCGCGATGCTGGTGATGGCGTTCAGCTTGTCGACGCCACCGAGCGCCTTCAGAAAACGGTCGACGAAGGGCTCCGGGCGCGGAAGGCCCGGCGCCGTGGCCATCACGAGGTCCTCCGGGACGAAGTCCAGCTCTCCGTAGATCTGGTCCATGGTCGGCGTCTGCACCGGCATCGACCGCCCCCGGTGGCACGTCCAGCACGTGACGACCGTACGGCCGCCGAAATGCTGCTTGTTGATCGCGAGGACCATGAAGGACATCTCGCGCGCCTTCTTCTTCATGGGCGTGTCGGCTTCCCACACCACGAGTTCCGTGCCGGCGTTCAGGTGGCACGTCGCGCAGTCGCCGCCCACGGCGTGGGTCATGAGTCCCATCAGCGGGAGGAAGTCGTCCATCGGTACGTCCTTGAGCGCCTGGACGTTCTTGAAGCCCGCACCGGCCGTCACGACGCCGTCGGCGGCCGGCTTGGCAGCGGGTTTCGCAGCCGCCCGGGGCGCGGCGGGCTTTGCCGGCGCCGCGGGCTTCGGAGCCTGTCCGGCCAGCACCACGGCCGTGGTCAGCGCCACACCGGAGATCGCGACCATCACACCAGCGAGCTTCTTCACAACACCAACGGTCACAATAGGCACAGTCTCGCTCCTCAGCGGTTTCTTCTATTTCTTTTCCAGCGTCGCCGGGATGTCGACCATCAGATGGGCATCCTTCTCGCCCTCGACGCCGGCGTATTCCATGATCTCGAAGCCCTTCTGGACCTGACGCTTGAGCGT
>JBIKWH010000262.1:0-3856 GCA_044356435.1 Vicinamibacterales bacterium | reverse complement strand
CACCGGCATGCTCGGCCCGGAACTGCGTGATGCGGTCGAGAAGGTCGCGCCGGATGCGTTGACCGCGTCGCGGCGGCTGGTGCGGCAGGTCCTCGTGGACGGACGGACGCCCGCCGACGCGGTGACGCGCGAACTCGGCCGCGAGGTCGACGCGGTGGCACGCGTGCTCGCCGATGCCTCTGCCTACGCGGACCGCCTGCGTGCCGCGCCACGCGAGATCAGCGGAATCCTCGCGACGCTCTCCGGCCGGTGGATCGAACCCGGCCCGATGGACGAGCCGATGCGCGATCCGACCGCGGTGCCGCCAGGGCGCTCACTCTACAGCTTCAACCAGGCACTCATGCCGACGCGGGAGGCCGAAGGCATCGGCGTGAAGATGGCCGAGGCGCTCGTCGCCGATCATCGTTCGCGACACGACGGCGCGTACCCTGTGCAGCAGGCGTTCGTGGTGTGGTCATCGGACATCGTGAAGAACCACGGGGTGACCGAGGCACAGATGCTCCACCTGCTCGGGACCCGCGTGGTGCGCAATGCCCGAGGCGAAGTGACCGGCGTCACGCTCATCCCGCGGGCGGAGCTGGGCCGGCCCCGCGTGGACGTGCTGGCGTCAATCAGCGGCGTGTATCGCGATCACTTCCAGGACAAGGTGGAGCTCATCACCGAGGCGACGCGTCTGGCCGCGGCGAGTCCCGAGTCCGACAACCCGGTTGCGGCGGCTGTCCGCGAAGCCGAAGTCAGACTCCGAGCCGAAGGCGAGTCGACGGAGCGTGCGGCGGTGCTGGCGCGGGCCCGCGTGTTCTCGACGGCTCCGGGCGCCTACTCGCCCAGCATCCAGTTCCTCGCGAAGAGTGGCGACCAGCGTGGTGACGAACGGCGGATGGCGGACCTTTTCACCAACCGCATGAGCCACGCGTACGGAGCCGGTCTCTATGGCGCACCGGCCAGAAGCGCGTTCCAGTCGAGCCTGGCGCGGACCGACGGTGCCACACTGCCGCGGACCAACAGCGTCAACGGCATGCTCGACAACCCGATGCCCGCGGGCTTTCTGGGCGGCTTGAACCTCGCTGCCAGGACCGTGACCGGCAGGAACCTCGATCTCTATGTCACGAACCTCCGCGACCTCTCCCGGCCGGAGCTCGAGACCGCCAGCCGGACGCTGCAGGTCGAACTGCGCACGCGCTATCTCAACGAAGGGTGGCTGCGCGAGATGCAGCAGCACGGCTACGACGGGGCCCGCAACTTCATGTTCCTGACCGACCACCTGGACCTCTGGGATACGACGGCCAGTCAGATGGTCTCGACCGAAGACTGGAGCGAGGTGAAGCAGGTGTTCGTCGACGACCGCTTCAAGCTCGGGATGGACGCCTACTTCGACCAGCACAATCCGCACGCGCAGCAGGTCGTGCTTGCCAACCTGCTCGGAGCGGCGAAGCGGGGACAGTGGGAGGCGAGCGCCGCGGATCTGGCGCAGGTGGCGGGTCGTCTGGCGAAGAGCGCGGGCGATCACGGGGCGGTGTGCGAAGCCACAATCTGCCGCAACCCTGAGCTGACGGCCTATGTGGAGAAGGCCGTCGCGGGTGAGCCGGGCGGGGCGGCGCTCGTGGCGCAGTATCGCCAGGCCATCGCCAACGCGGTCTCCGCCACCGGACCTGATGCGGCTCCCGGAATGTCCACCGTTGCGCCTGCTGTTTCGGCACCGGCACCGGCACCGGCACCGGCACCGGTTGCGATGGCGCCGTCTGCCCCACCAGCTCCCCCGGCGTCAGCCGCCGCACCGCAGAAGGCTCCGGCATCCGAGGCGCCGCCGACGGTTGAGGGGCGCGTCCTCGAAGCGGCTGAGACCCCTGTGCAGAGGTCTCAGCCCGGCGAGCCCGCCTGGCACCTGCGGGTCGTCGCCTCGCTGGCTGTCGCGCTCTTCCTTGCGGGGTGGGGATGGCCGATGCGGAGGAACCTTCGCGTCACCCGGCAGTGACCGTCGCCACTCACCCTCTTAGCGCAGCTTCGCGAACGCCGCCGCGAAGGCCGTCGAGGGCGCGGGCTGCGGACGCTCCTTCGGCGCCGGGCCGGCCTTCGGTCCCGGCTTCGGACGCGGCCCAGCCGATGGACCCTGGCCGGACTGTGCAACCGCTGCGACCGGCTCCCTGCGCATCGTGAGCGCGATGCGCTTGCGCGGCAGGTCCACCTCCACCACGCGCACCTTCACGATGTCGCCGGCCTTCACGACCTCGCGCGGATCCTTCACGAAGCGATCGGCAAGCTGCGACACGTGGACGAGTCCGTCCTGGTGGACGCCGATGTCCACGAAGGCGCCGAAGGCCGCGACGTTGGTCACCACGCCTTCGAGCTGCATGCCCGGCTGCAGATCGCTCAGTTCGTTGATGCCGTCCTTGAAGACGGCGGTCTTGAACTCCGGCCGGGGATCGCGGCCGGGCTTCTCCAGTTCCGCGAGGATGTCCTTCACGGTCGGCTCACCGAACTGCTCGTCGGAAAAATCGACCGGCTTCAGCGCGCGCAGCACGCTGGTCTTGCCGATGAGTTCGCGGACCGGCGTGCCGGTCTTCGCCACGATCCGCTCGACGACCGGATAGGCCTCGGGGTGCACCGCGGAGGCGTCGAGCGGGTTGTCGCCGTTCATCACGCGGAGGAATCCCGCCGCCTGCTGGAAGGTGCGATCGCCCACGCGCGGCACCTTGAGCAGCTGCGCGCGATTGAGAAACGCGCCGTGCGCATCCCGGTACTCGACGATGTTCCGCGCGAGCGACTCGGAGAGTCCGGAGATCCGGGAGAGCAGGGGAGCCGACGCGGTGTTGACGTCCGCGCCGACCGCGTTGACGCAGTCTTCGACGACGGCGTCCAGCGCGCGCGCGAGCTGCACCTGGCTGACGTCGTGCTGGTACTGACCTACGCCGATCGACTTCGGCTCGATGCGCACCAGTTCGGCCAGCGGATCCTGGAGCCGGCGGGCAATCGAGACCGCGCCGCGGAGCGACACGTCGAGGTCCGGGAACTCACCGGCCGCGAGCGCCGATGCCGAGTACACCGAGGCGCCGGCCTCCGAGACGACGATCTTCGTGAGCGTCAGCTCCGGATGCTGCTGCATCACCTCGCCTGCCAGCTTGTCCGTTTCACGCGACGCCGTGCCGTTGCCGATTGAGATGAGCTGCACGCCGTGCGTCGCGCACAGCGTCGCGATCGTGCGGAGCGCGCCCTGCCAGTCGTTCCGAGGCTGGTGCGGATAGACCGTGGCGGTGTCGAGGAGCTTGCCGGTGCCGTCGACCACGGCCACTTTCACGCCCGTGCGGATGCCTGGGTCCAGCCCCATCGTGGTGCGCTGGCCGGCCGGTGGCGCCAGCAGCAGGTCGTGCAGGTTCCGGCCGAACACGCGGATCGCTTCCGCCTCCGCGGCTTCGCGCAGGCGCTGTTCGAGGTCCAGCTCGATGTGGCTCATGAGCTTGACCTTCCACGTCCAGCGGACGGTTTCGGCCAGCCACGCATCCGCGGCACGCCCGAGGCGTTCGATGCCCGCCCGTCCTGCGATGCGCCGCTCCGGTTCCGTGGGTCCGTCAGTGCCTTCGTCAGGGAGCGTGACGGCCAGCCGCACGATGCCCTCTTTGCGCGCGCGCAGCATCGCGAGAATCCGGTGGGACGGAATGCCCTTCAGCGCTTCGGAGGCGCTGAAGTAGTCCGAGTACTTCGCGCCTTCCTGTTCCTTGCCGGGGACAACGGTGGACTTCCACTCGCCCTGTGCCCAGACGAATTCACGCAGGCCGCCGACCAGTTCGGCGTCTTCCGCAAAGCGCTCCATCAGAATCCAGCGCGCGCCCTCGAGCGCTGCGCCGGTGTCCGGCACGCCCTT
>JBIKWH010000261.1:0-3862 GCA_044356435.1 Vicinamibacterales bacterium | reverse complement strand
CGGCAAAGCCGGTCAACGACGCCACGCTGTTGTTGTCGACCAGATCCCAGTTCCACGTCGCAATCGCGGCACCGTTGCCGAACGCGGGCGTCGTCACGGAGACGTCCGCCGGCACTCCGCCATTCACCGTCGCGAGCGCGCCAGACGCGTCGAATGTCATCGTGCCGGTGGAGACTTCGACGTCGAGCGCCGTCCCCATGTCCTGCGCGGGAAGGGTCATCGAGTACGTCCATTCACCGACCGCCGCGCCCTTCGTGTAGGTGATGGTCGCCACATGCTGCGCGCCCAGCGAATCGGTGACCTGCACGGATGTTGTGAACGCATCGCCGGCTTCAGCGATGGCGCTCAGGTTCGTCACGGTGCGGAACGTCGTCGTCGGTGACGATGCCCGGAGCGCGCCGGCGGCGACCGTGATGTCGGTCGGCTGCCCGGTCGTGACAATCGCGCCGGTGGCCGGATTGATCTGGGTGTAGCCCTGCACGAAGTAGCCGTCCGGCGTCACCAGCTTGCCGTTGCTGTTCAGCGTGAAGTTGCCCGCGCGGGTATACACATTTCCCGAGCTGCCCCGGACCACGAAGAAGCCGTTGCCCTGGATGGCCACGTTGGTCGCTTCCCGGGTGTTCTCAATCGCCCCCTGGCTGAAGCTGGGCGAAATGGAGCCGGTGACGACGCCGAGGCCTACCTGCATCGGGTTGCCGTTGGAACCGCCGACGGTCTGGCTGACGAGATCCTGGAACGTGACGGAGCTCGACTTGTAGCCGATCGTGTTGATGTTCGCGAGGTTGTTGCCGATGACGCTCAGGAACGTGGAGTTCGCGTTCAGCCCCGAGAGTCCGGCCGAGAATGAGCCGACTGCCATATGTCTTGCCTCGTCGAAGGACGGCTAGGCCGCCTTCGTCTGTGTCGCCACGGCGGACTCAGCCGCCTGGAGACGTGTGTCGATGCCACTGAGCGTCTGCTCAATCTGTTGAAGCTGTTCGAGCGAGCTGAACGTCGCCAGCTGCGCGATGAACTCGCCGTTCGCCTGCGGCGCGGTCGGGTCCTGATGCTGGAGCTGCGTCGTCAGCAGTCGCAGAAACGCGTCGCGTCCGAGTTCGCCGTTCTTCGGGATGGACGCGATGTCCGTCTGACTCTGGCCGCCCGGCGCGGTGCTGCCAATCGGGGTCGTGCTCATGTTCGATCTCCGGTGGCCGATTGTTCGAGAGCCAGGGCCCGGCGCTGCGCCACGAAGCGCGCGGTCCCCGCGGCATCCATCAGCCGCTGTTCTTCTGCCAGCACCGCGACCTCCCAGGCCAGCCGTGCCTTCTGCCTGAAACGCTCGAGCGCGTCCACCCGCTGACGCGTGACCAGGCGCGCCCTGCGCCTGGTGGCCAGCTCCGCCTCGAACCGTGCGACGTCGTCCGCGGCTCTGCCGACGGATTGCTCCAACCCTGCGATCCAAAAGCGGTACCACTCGCGTTCGTGGTGCGCCGCCCCCACTCCGCTATGCACCTCGTGTGCCGCCTGGGCCCCGGCGAGCTCGGTCCTGGCACCCGCGGCCTGCGCGCGCGCGCCGAGCAGCCATCCCTCGGCCTCGGCACACGCCCGCTTCGCGGCGTCGTCCTCGCGTTGCCGCAGATCGAGCGCGGCCTGAGCTCTGAACCGGAACGCCCGCACAGTGCCTCCTCGCGCGCCTCGTGAAGCAGGCGTCCTACAGCTCGCCGAGCGCCACCACGGCGTCGGCATAGCCGCACGAGGTGTCGGCATCCTGACGCAGGTAGCCGTTCAGGACCTCCTGCTTCGCCCGGGCTTCATCAATCGCGGGACTGCTCCCTTCGACATAGGCCCCGACGCTGACCAGGTCGTCGCTGTCGCGGATGGCCGAGAGCCACTCGCGGACCTGCCCGGCCTTCTTCCGATGCGGCGTGTCGATGCAGTCCGGCATGGTCCGGCTGACGCTCTGGAGCACGTCGATCGGCGGGTAATGCTGGCGCGCCGCCAGATCCCGGGAGAGCACCACGTGGCCGTCGAGGATCGAGCGCACGGCATCCGCGATCGGTTCGTTCTGGTCGTCGCCCTCGACGAGCACCGTGTACATGGCCGTGATGCTGCCTCGCCCTGTGACGGCGCCGGCCCGCTCGAGCAGCGCCGGCAGCAGCGCGAACACCGAGGGCGGATAGCCCTTGGTCGTCGGCGGCTCTCCGGCGGCCAGGCCGACCTCCCGCTGCGCCATGGCAAAGCGCGTCACGGAGTCCATCAGGAGCAGCACATGCTTGCCCTGGTCGCGGAAGTATTCGGCGACCGCGGTCGCGGCGTAGGCCGACCGCATGCGCATCAGCGGGGGGTTGTCGGAGGTCGACACCACGACGACCGACCGGCGCCGGCCTTCCGGTCCGAGGTCACGGTCGAGAAAGGTTTTCAGCTCACGGCCGCGTTCGCCGACCAGGCCCAGCACGATCACATCCGCCGCCGTACCGCGGGTGAGCATGCCGAGCAGCGTGCTCTTGCCGACGCCGCTGCCGCCAAACAGGCCGATGCGCTGTCCGCGTCCACAGGTCAGCAGGCCGTCCATCGCGCGCACGCCCGTGCCGAGCGGCACCTGCACAGGCTCCCGCGCCATCGGATTGAGCGGCGGCGGAAAGAGTGGATAGCGGCCGCGCGCGACGAGCGGCCTGTCATCGAGGGGACGACCGAGCGGATCGATGACGCGGCCGAGCAACTGCTCCCCGACCGGAATGCTGACCGACCCGCTGCGCGCGATGATGCGCGACCCTGGACGGATGCCGGCCGTGTCACCGAGCGGCACCGTCAGCAGCACGCGGTCGCGGAAACCGACAACCTGCACCGGCAACGCGGCGCCGCCGTCGCCGTTGACCAGCTCGCACACGTCGCCGACCGAGGCGCGCGGCCCGGCCGACTCGATCAACAGACCGACCGTGCGGATCACGTCCCCCGCCGGCGGTATCAGGTCCATGGAGCCGACGCGCGCCAGGTGATGCGCGAGGGTGAGTTGCTCAGGCGGCATTGGTCTCCGGAACAGGTGTCCCCAGGAGCGCGAGCCCGACTTCCTGCAACTGGGCCTCGATGCCGGCCTCCACGCGCCCGAAGGCCGACTCGACCCGGCACGCCCCGCGCGGCAAGTCGTTATCGGGCACCACGGTCACGGGCATTCCCGCCCAGCGCTTCGTCTGCGCGGCGATCGTCGAGGCGTAGTCCTCGGGATTGAAGCGCACGGTGGCGGCCACGCCCTGTTCGAGCCGCTGCAGCGCCACGTGCGCCATGGACACGAGCAGGTCGCGGTCCAGGCTCACCTCCCGCTGCACGATGCGCCGGGCAATGACGAGCGCCAGTTCGACCATCTGGTGCTCGGTCGCGCGCACCATCTCACCCCGTGCGGCGGCCAGCGCGTCCACCGAGGTCACGAGTCGGGCCAGTTCCGCCCGGGCGCGGTCTGCTTCCGCCGCTACGCCGCTGGCGTACCCCTCGGACCGTCCGCGATCGAAGGCCGCGCGGGCGACCTGCTCGACATCCACGCGTGGCCCGGCCGCCTCGTGGGCGTGCGCCGCGGCCTGCGCGTCCCGGCTGGCCTCGCCGGCGCTGTGCCAGACGAAGCTCAGGGCTTCGGGCGGATCCGCCAGGCGGCGCGCCCTAGGCCACATAGGCTTCGCCCGACCCGCCGACCATGCTGATCACGCCTTCGTCTTCGAGCCGACGGGCGACCGCCACGATGTTCTGCTGGCCCTTCTCGACGTCCTTCAGCTTCACCGCGCCCAGGACATCCATCTCCTCGCGGACCATGTCGGCCGCGCGGCGCGACATGTTGCCGAGGAACTTCCGGCGCAGGTCCTCACTCGAACCCTTCAGGGCGATCACCAGATCCTTG
>JBIKWH010000291.1:0-3576 GCA_044356435.1 Vicinamibacterales bacterium | reverse complement strand
ACGGCCGTGGCCAGTTCCTCCACCCTGCGGTAGTCGAGAAGACGGCTCTCCGGGTCGTAGAGATTGAACGTGACCGTGCCGCCGCGCATCGCCATCGTGGCCGGTCCGTACAACCGCACCATCGGCCGGCCGTTGCCGTGGCGCAGCGCCAGTGCCTGCCCAAGCACCCAGGCGGTGAGGCACGACACGCGGGTCGCAATAGTCTCCATGCCGACCTCGCGCAGCAGGGCCAGGCCTGACGAGACCGCCGGAATCGACAGGTAGTTCAGCGTGCCATCCTCGAAGCCGGCCTCGCCAGGCGCCAGCAGGTGCGCCCGCCCCTCGACGGTGGCGAAGTTGACCGTGCCGCCTGCGAACCACGGCCGCGCGAGGCGCGCAAGCGCGTCCTTCCTCGCGATGAGGCATCCGACGCCGGTCGGATAGCCGAACATCTTGTAGAACGAGACGCTCACGAAGTCGGCGGGCGTCTCCGCGAGATTCAGACGGTTCGTCGGAACATACGCGGCCGCATCCAGCAACACGTCCCAGCCGGCGGCCTGCGCCTCGGCCACGAGCGCCAGCGGATGCTTCACGCCTGAGAAGTTGGACTGCGCCGGAAATACGAAGAGCCCGCGCCCGGGTGAGGGGGACGCGAGGCGCGTTCCCAGGAGCGCCGTGAGCGCGGCCATGTCGAGGCGGAGATCCGGAACCGTCAGCGGCACGTACTCGACTGACGCGCCCTTTGCGGCGGCGAACTCGCGGATGCCGTTCGCGGAGTTGTGATTGTCGGACGACAACAGGAGCGGACAGACCGGCGAGAAGGGATACGCCTCGCCCACCAGCTTGAGCGCCGCCGACGCGTTCGCCGTGAAGATCGCGGTGTAGAGGTCCGGGGACGCTCCGAACCACTCAAGCACCTCGCGCCGAGTGGCCTCGACACGGGTTGTGGCCGCCGACGACGGCGCATTCGCGGAGTGCGGGTTGCCGAACACGCCGCTGGCGAGCCAGGTGGCGTGGTCCGTCAGCTGCCGGGTGGCGTAGAGCCCGCCGCCCGTGTAATCCAGATACACGGTGCCGGAGGCATCCAGACGTGCGAAGTCCGACGCGCGCAGCTCGTCGAGCCGGCGCGTCGTGGCGTAGTCGGGAAAGGCCGCCAGAAAGGCGGCCTGATCAGGTGTGGTCAACCGGGGCCGACTCAGCGCGCGAGCGGATTGGGCCGCATCTGGAACTTCACGACCTGGCTCGTGGCACCGCGCCCGCCTTCACCATGGAACGGTGTCCGCGTGCTGACCGTGGACCAGAGTCCGCGGCCCTTCCAACCGGACTTCGGGTCATCCACGCGGCCATCCAGCCACTTCGTATAGAACCCGTTCGGATACGGCACACGCAGCACGATCCACTTGCCGTCCTTCAGCACGAGCAGCCCCTCGGACCCGTTGCCGGTGTTGATGGGCGTGTTGGCGCCAAAGCCGCCCACGTCGAACCAGTCGACCCAGGTGTAGTAGCTCGCTTCGGCGCTGCCGGCGTCCTTGACACCCTTGAACTGCGGCACCGGCTCCGTGTAGAACGTCCATCCTTCCGGGCAGTGCTGGCCGGTCGCGGCCGGGCCGTTCAACGGGCTCTTGCACTTGCGGCGGTCGAAACCGGCGAGTTGACCGCTGGCGAGCGCCGACCAGTAGACGCCGTTGCGATCCACATCTCCGCCGCGCGGCGAATACCCCTGCACGGGCGCCTTCGGATTGCCATACGGCAGCTCGTAGTACTCCGCGAGCGCCGTTTCGGACGGGTTGGCGCCCGGTACGAGCCGTACGACACCGCCTGGAAACCCGAGCACCGTGCCCCACACGGAGCCGTCCGGCGCCGGTGACACCGCATAGAACGCGCCGTTGAGCCGACGGTCCCTCGCCGGATCCGCGGGCGCGTTCGGCTCGGTGTACGCGTCGCGGCGACCGTTGCCGTTCGTATCGAGCACGAGCGGCGTCCACCCCTGCGCACGCTCTTCGTCACCGGTCTCGTCAAAGAGCTTGCGGTTCAGCCAGCCGACCACCTGCCCGCCGCCACTCGTCCAGAGCGTCTGATTCGCGTCCTCCGCGAACATGAGGTGGTGCGTGCCAAAGCACGTGCCGATGTGCGTGAGCTTCTGCGACGCCGGGTCCCACATCGCGAGGTGACGGCCCGCACTCTTGAGCGGGAACGCCTTCGCCGATGGATGGGACGAACCTTCCTGGCAGAACGCGGGATTGGTCGACGGCCGGACGGTGGACGTGAGCCACACGCGACCGCGCTCATCCATCATCGGGTTGTGGACGTTGTTCTTGCTGTCCCAGATGGGATCAACGTCCCAGTACGGCGAGGGCGCCGCGACCTTCGGGCCAATCGACGGCGGCGTGGCCGGGTCGCGCACGGTGAGCTTCACGCGCGTCGCCTCGTGCGTCCGCGGGTCGAGCACCGGCAGGTAGTCCGCGCTGAGTTCGAGTGACCCGTAGATCTTGCCGTTGGCGTTGATGGTGGGGTTCCGCCGATCGGTCGACACTTCGTCGTGCAGATAGGCGCGCGGGTCGGCCCAGTCCCACTGCGTGATGACGACGTTCCGCTCGATGCCCTGCGGGCGTGGCGGCGCCTGCGGCACTTCCCCGGCAGCAATCCGATCCGTCCAGTCGGCGAACATCGCCAGCGCCCGAGGGCGGCCCAGGACGTTGAGGAGGTTGGCCATCTGGCCGCCGGCCTGCCCGGAAAGCAGCCGTCGCTCCCAGGCCGCTGTTGATGAGGGGAACGTCCCCAATGCCGTGGGGATCTCGCGCGTGCCCTTCGTGCCGAGCTGATGGCACGACTCGCAGTTGCCGGACTTCACCATCCGCAGCCACTCGGCCTGCGTCCTGAACTGCGTCGGCACCGCGTTGCCGCCCGTGCCGGGAAACTCCGTCGTTTCCGGCGGACGCATCAGCGCGAGCCAGTAGCCGGCCGGATAGATCTGCGCGGCCGCCTTCGGCGAAGGCGCAGGGACGGCCGTGAGGTTCAGCACCTTGCCCGGCGCGGCCTGGACGCGCGGGGAGTCGACGAGTCCATAGCCACGGACCCACACGCGGTAGCTGGCTTTGGGAAGGTCCGGAATCAGATAGCGCCCACGGTCGTCCGTGACCACCGTTCGGGAAAAACGCGTGGGCAGGTCCGCCGTTTCGGCGATCACCCAGACGCCCGCCTCGGGTCCGCGCGGGCCGCTGACCGCGCCACCGATGTCGTCGGAATCAATCGCGATCGGCTGGCCACCCTGCCGAGCTCCAACCGTGGCCCACGACAGAACCAGAGCCGCCGCCGCAACCAGGATGCCCGAGCGGAGAATCGAACCGGTATGCGTCATGACCGCCTCCTCGGCGGCCATTCTACGCTGAGGCCTCAGGCGACGCGCCCTAGTGCCCTTCGAGGAAGCGCTCCGCGTCGATCGCGGCCTGGCACCCTGACCCGGCGGCCGTAATCGCCTGGCGGTAGACGTGGTCCTGCACGTCGCCGGCCGCGAACACGCCCGGCACGCTCGTCTTCGTGTCCTTGCCCGTCACGATGTAACCGGCCGGGTCGAGCTCGATCTGCCCGGCGAACAGC
>JBIKWH010000260.1:0-3878 GCA_044356435.1 Vicinamibacterales bacterium | reverse complement strand
GCCCAGAAGGCCTCCGGGTCGGCGGCGGCACGCGCGTAGATCGTCGGGTCGCTGACGTTCGCCGCGGCGGTGAACGCGGGCGCGGGTGGGAAGCGGCGGTCCTCCTTGAGGAGATCCGCGATCTCGGGATGCTGCTCGGCCATGGGGCCGCAAGCGTATCAGCGGGCCGGAGGCGCCGCCACCGCGTCGACGTAGATCGAATACGGGGCGTGGTGCTCGCGGTCGCAGGCCAGCCGCGCGTCGAGCGACACTCCAAACGACTGCGGCTCGATGCGCGTGAAACCCGCGCGGGTCAGGCGATGGCGCAGCGTTTCGACGTCGTACCCCCACTTGTGCTCGCCCCACTGGTGGAACGCGTGGTTGACGATGTCCATCCGCGTCGGCAGATCGTCCGGAAACGGGTCCGGCACGCCGAGCTCCAGGTACCCGCTCAGGTCGCCCCGGCAGTACGCCTCCAGGTATCGCCCCACGTCAGGGACGATGATGCGCAGCACGCCGCCTGGCGCGAGTACGCGCCGGATGTCGGCGAGCAGCGCCGGCAGCTCCTCGCGCGGGTCGAGATGTTCGACAAAGTGCTCCACGCGCACGCCCGCGGCGGCGCCGTCGGCCAGCGGCAGCGTTCTCCGGCAGTCCCAGGGGAGCACGGCAGGCGTGGCGGCGATCAGGTCGATGTTGAGAAAGCCCTCGGCCTCGTGCGGGCCGCAGGCCACGTTCACGAGCTGACCGCGGAGTGCGCGCACCGACGCGAGGCGTTTCCGCCATGACGGCCACACGGCGTAGCCGACCCGCAGCCTGAGGGCGTTCGCCTCGAAGCGCAGTTGATCGAAGAGGGATCGCGTCACCGGCAGGCGCGGAAACAGCCAGCGGCCGATGAGCTGTTTGACGCCCATGCAGGCGCCAGTCTAGCAGCGAGCGGAGGCGGCTCCGCAGGCGGCCCCGGGCACAGCCGGCTAGGGGATGGCGGCCGGCGCGGCGCAGATGACGGCGTTGCCGTTCACGCGCCTGGCCGTGCGGAGCTCGAGGTGTTCAGCGCGCGCGACAGAGGCGAGCGCCTCAAGCCGGAGAAGGGCATCAACCTGCCGGGGGTGGACCTCGCCATACCTCCGCTGACGGGCAAGGACCTGGAGGATTTGGACTTCGTGGCGGCGCATGCGGACTGCGTCGGCTACTCGTTCGTCCAGCGGCCCCGTGACGTGGTGCAGCTCCACGAGGAGCTGGCGCGCCGTCGACCGCGTCGCCCCATGCTTCCGCTGGTATTGAAGGTCGAGACGGCTCTGGCCGTCAGAAACCTGCCGCGACTGATCGTCGCCGCGGGCGGCAGCGGACCCGTCGCCGTGATGATCGCGCGCGGCGACCTCGCCGTCGACATCGGGCTGAGCCGGCTCTCGGAGGTGCAGGAAGAGATCCTCTGGATCTGCGAGGCCGCTCACGTGCCGGTAATCTGGGCGACGCAGGTGCTGGAAAGCCTGGTCAAGGACGGTGCGCCCAGCCGCGGCGAAACAACCGACGCGGCGATGGGTCAGCGGGCCGAATGCGTCATGCTGAACAAGGGTCCCCACCAGGTCGACGGAATTGCGTTCCTCGATGAAGTGCTCCGACGCATGGGCCGGCATCAGCACAAGAAGTCGCCCCGCCTGGGTCCCTTGAAATCGTGGAGCGAGCCGCAGACGCTCGCGGACTAGTCTGTCTGCACCGACAAGACCGGCACCGCCTCCGTGTTGATGACGGCTGTCGATGCCCGGACCGATGCGCCGCGCCGCGACTCGATTGCTCCCTCGGCTAGGCGATAGGTAGAGCCACTACTGTCCTGGCGTATCCCCAGGCGCCGCGCCCGCCCGTTCGGCATAGGTCGCGGCCTTTCGGTCTTCCTTTTCCTTCCGCCGGATGGCCTTCGCGGCACGCCGCGCAGCGACCTCCTCGTCTGTCGGCGCGACCTCGACCGTCGCCTCCGGCAGCCCCGGCGTCACCGTGGCCTCCGCCACGTTCAGGTGAAACTCCGCCGGGAGCGTGACGCCCGACTGCAGATCCTCCATGAAGTCGCGCTCGAACGTCCCGTACCGCGCGGCCGCGGCGCTGTTGATCAGCATCGGTTCGTTGATCTGCAGCGGAAACTTGAACTCGTCTTCCGAGGTCCGCCGCATGACGCAGACCAGCGTCACGCGTCCGCCCTCCGGCTTCGCCTGGCCGTTGCGAAACGAGTAGAAGTTCGGCTTCGACGTCTGCCAGAACCCCACCATCTCGTATTTGTTGTACCGGGCGAGACTCAGGAAGAACGTCGGACAGTACTGGTAGAGCCCGTGATTCGCGTAGTTGTTGAACGGCACGACGTGGAACATCAGGCCGCCAACGCGCGTGACGTTGTGAAACTGGAGGAAGAAGTTGTACTGGTTGAACACGTGCTCCGACGTGCCGATGTTCATCGAGAGGCCGAATCGCTTCTGGTACTCGGCCGGCAGCGTCTCGGCGTTCAGGTCAATCGGGTAGCTTCCCCAGCGGCCGTCGATATCGAACGACGCGTAGTCCCATCCGAGCGCGCGGTACATGTCGCCGCAGACGCCGTACAGCCTGCCGGTCTCGGCGTCATAGAGCGACGGCGGCACCGGCTTCCCCTGGCGCTCGAAGAAGCGCTCGTACGGCTTGTTGTTCTCCTTCGCGCGGGAATCGAATTCCATGGAGCCGAAGTCGCACGCGGAATTCACACCGGCAAGGTGTCCATGCTGCTGCAGTAGGAGCAGCACGCCGGTCGGGGCGGGGCTCAGGCTCATAGTCTCCTCTGTGTCCGTCTCGGGGAAGCGGCCGGCTGGGCCTGGCTAGTCGTAGTACTCGCGGCCCAGGTGCGTGATGAGCTCCGCGCCCATCATGTAGCGGAGCGTGTTCTTCAGCTTCATGAGCTGGATGAACAGGTCGTGCTCCGGGTAGACCTCTTTGGCGTGCATCGGCGCCTTGAAGTAGAACGAGAGCCATTCCTGGATCCCGCTCATGCCGGCGCGCTTCGCGAGGTCCATGAACAGCGCCGAGTCGAGCACGATCGGCGCGGCCAGGATCGAGTCGCGACACAGGAAGTTGATCTTGAGCTGCATCGGGTAGCCGAGCCAGCCCACGATGTCGATGTTGTCCCAGCCTTCCTTGTTGTCGCCGCGCGGCGGGTAGTAATTGATGCGCACGACGTGGGACAGATCCTTGTAGAGCTCGGGATAGAGCTGCGGCTGGAAGATGTAGTCGAGCGCGGACTTCTTGCTCTCTTCCTTCGTCTTGAACGACTCGGGGTCGTCCAGCACCTCGCCGTCGCGATTGCCGAGGATGTTCGTCGAGTACCACCCGCGGACGCCCAGCAGGCGCGCCTTCAGACCGGGCGCGATGATCGTCTTGATCAGCGTCTGCCCCGTCTTCATGTCGTTGCCGGCCAGGGGCGACCCGTTCTTCGCGGCCAGTTCCTGCAGCGCCGGCACGTCCGCCGTCAGGTTCGGTGCGGCGTTCGCGAACGGGATGCCTTCGCTCAACGCCGCGTAGGCGTAGATCATGCTCGACGGGATCGCCTCGTCGCTCGCTTCGAGACCCTTCTCGAAGGACGCCAGCGTCTGATGCACCGGCCCTTCCTTCATGAAGACCTCGGTGCTGCCGACCCAGAGCATCACGATGCGGTCGCAGTTGTTCTTGGCCTTGAAGTTCCGGATGTCGGCGATGAGCTGCTCCGCCAGATCCTTCTTGTTCTTGCCCGTCTTGACGTTCGGACCGGAGAGCCGCTTCACGTAGCGCTGGTCGAACACCGCGGGCATCGGGCGGATGGCTTCGAGCTCCGGCCGGATCTGCTCGAGAAGAGACGCTTCGAGCACGCCGGCCGTCTTGGCCGCCGCGTAGCAGTCTTCCTCGAAGATGTC
>JBIKWH010000259.1:0-3898 GCA_044356435.1 Vicinamibacterales bacterium | reverse complement strand
TTGGTCGAGAGCGCCGTGATCCGCGGCCCGCTGAAGACGAACGCATTGTCCGAGGCGCTGTAGACGTAGTCGGCACGCAGGTCGATCCCGCGGAGCACCCTGGCAAGGTCGAGATACGCATCGACGACCGTGACGTGCTCGTCGTTGGTCAGGTCCCACGTCCGGTTGGGGTCGGTCCAGCTGCCGTAGTCCGTCCCGGGCGGGTTCGCGTTCCGCGAGCGCTGGAGCGCGTTGTACAACTCCCGCCCCACGGACACGCCGACCGAGAGGCGCTCGCCCGGGCTGACGTTGAACCCGATGTTGACCGACCGGTTCGTGTTGTTGAGCAGGCCGAACTCGTGCCCCTCGCCTCGATAGATGTCCTTGCCAGCCGACACGGTCGCGGTGATATCGAACGCCGACGCGGGCGTGAGGACCAGGATGGCCGATCCCCGGTTCCGGATGCGGTCCGATTCGTCGTAGAAGCGCAGGCCGGGCTGCAGGCCCCCGTCCTCCAGCGAGGCTTCCGAGAAGCCGCTGCCCGCACGGTGCGTCCGGTCGGCCGTCAGCCGCAGCGTCAGCCAGCGGCTGCCCATCTGATCGAACGAGGTGCGCACGATGAGGTCACGCGCATCGCTGAAGGCGCGGCCAGTCCGGTCGAAGTCGTCCACGGTCACACCGAGACGCACCGTCGAGGACGACCGCAGATTGAATGAGGCCGTGGTATCGAGCGTGTGCTGCCGGATATTGAAGTTCTGCGTCACGCCGCCCGCCGCGGAGGGCGACGCATCGAACCGCACGTACTGCGTGGCATCGAACGCCGGGGTCAGGTTCCGATGGTCATTGAACCGGTATCGCGTCGTGACGCCAAATGCGCGTGTCGGTCGGGACGTGAGCGTGACGAGACCGTTGACACCATGCACGCGCGCCTCGGCCGTCTGACGCGGCAGTGAGGCCAGCCCCGGATACGCGGCGTAGACGGACGCCTGGGCCACTGCGGCGTTGCTGGTCCACGGGATGAGGCGGTCGTTCTGCCCCATTGCGGTGAATGCGAACACGCCGCTCAGCGTCGTCCGCCGCGCCACCTTATAGAGCCCGGTCACGCTCACCATCGACATGTGGTTGTCGGGCGCGGTCGACATCCGCCCGCGAGCCGCGCCGTTGCCGTTGCTGTACCCGCTGGCGTCGAACGGCGTCGTGTCGGTAGCCCTCAAGGGGTTGTCCCAGAGGATCTCCTTGATCTGGTTGGTGAACCACGACTGCTGCCAGCCCAGGCGCACCATGCCCTGGTCCGCCGTGTACTCCAGTCCCGCGGTCACGTCGTTCGTACGCTGATCCAGGGGGACGGCGATCTCATTGGCGTTGTTGAAGGAGAACGACGCGCCATACGGCTGGTGTCCCGTTTTGCTGGTCGTCATGAAGCCGACGGACCAGCCCACGGCCCGAGAGGCATCCGACGTGACCGACGCCGAGGCCGTATCGCGCCGGGACCGCAGGTCGAACGGCAGGGCGAGGGCCCGAAAGATCGACGGCGTCGTCAACTGCGCGACCGTCGCCGGGACGCCGACGACGCCGGGCGCGCGGCCCTGCACCTGCTGCCGGGCGGCCTCGCTCAGGGAGAACACGCCAGGCGACGTCTCCGTCCACGGCGTCGACGTGAGGTAGCTGTAGTTGAGCGGCGTCGAGTCCCAGGCGCCGCGCACCGTCATCCCGCCGTTCGCGTACCGGACCTCGTAGGCCTGATTCCGGTAGCCGACGTTCTCCGCGCTGGCGGACCAGATCCGCCGATCGGACGCCTCACCGAACACGACCCTGGAGTAGACGCCCGAGCGCAGGTCCTGATACCGCTCGTACCGGGCTTCGTCCCCCGAGCCTCCGGTCACCCGTGCGCCGGCGTCGATGACGCCGGCGACGCCGCCCGCGGCCGGGGGCTGTGCCACCGCGCGAGCCGGCACGGCCGCCACGGCCGCCAGCGCGACGACCGCCGCTGCTGCATATCTCGTGATGCCCATCGCACTCTCCCTACCGCAGGAACGACTTGCCCGACGGCGCGTTGGACCCGTGGATCTGCGAATGGCAGACGACACAACCCCGACCGATGATCTTGTTCGCGTTCTGCGAGTTGTTGCGCACGAACCCGTCGTACACGGTCGGCGGATGGCGCGACGTGACGTGGCAGCGCTGGCAGAGGTACGGGACCTTCGCGACCAGCATGCGCTCGTTGTTCGATCCGTGTGCGTCGTGGCAGGTCACGCACGCGTTCGCGACCGGCGCGTGCTCCCAGAGATACGGACCGCGCTTCTCGGCGTGGCAACTGGCGCAGGATTCATCGACCGTCGTGCCCGTCTTGAGCAGCGCCTGGTTGGTGGACCCGTGCGCGTTGTGACAGGACGCACACTCGAGCTTGCCCTCCCGCACGGGCATGTGGCTGAACCGGTGCTGCCGGTTCACGACCGGGCGGTGACACGTCGCGCACAGGGCCTTCTGCGTCGCCGCCTTGATCTGGCCAGGTCCCTTGGGGGCGTGCACGCTGTGGCAACTCACGCAGCCGACGTTCCGCTGGTCGTGCGGGCTGCCCGTCCAGAGGGCATGCGTGCCCCGGGTGTGACAACCGGTGCAGGTCTCGCTCGCCTGCTGTGGCGTCATCCGCGCGGGATTCCTGATGAGTGTGGCGTCGCCCGACTCCGCGTGCGCGGCGCCCGGCCCGTGACAGCTCTCGCAGCCGTGCGTCGCGGCAGGGCTCGTCGGCCGGGTCGTCAACCCGTGCAGCGACCCTTTGTAGTCCATCTCGGCATGACAGCCGAGGCAGGTCGTCTGTCCCGCGTAGCCGGATTGTCCGGCTACCGCCCCGGCCGGCGCGGTCTGCGCCGGCGGCCGTACCCCGTGAGCGACCACCGGCCCGGCAGCCATCAGCGCCGCCGTCATCGTGACCGCGAGCATGGCTGTCATGGCGGCGAACAGGCCGGGTCTCCGCACGCGCGGTGTCTCTCCCACTGTCTCTCCTCTGTCCCGAGCGACGCCCTATTCGGGCGCCGTGTGGCACGACTCACAGTCCTGCCCGATGGCGCGCCCATCGGCGGCGACGTGGTTGTCGTCGTGGCACCGGAAGCACCCGGGACCGTCTGTGTGCCCGAGATTGGTGCCGTAGGTGCCGAACGTGACACCCATCGCGGGAAACACGTTTCGCGCATACACGTCCCGGGCGCCGCCGACGACCTGCCGCAGGCGCCCGGCGGACACGTGCAGGCCGGCGTAGGCGGTCTGAAGATGCGCCGCAATCCCCTCGTGGGCCGTCTGACGCGTCGCGTAGCGCGCGCTCACGGCGGCCACCACCTCCCGCCGTACGAACGGCACGTCCCTCGGCAGACGCCCCTCGGCCAGGGCACGGTCGACCGCCTGCTCTGCCGAGACGCTGAAGGCGTGCGCCGGACGGTCGTGGCAATCCAGGCAGTCCATCTGGTGCGCGGGCTGGGTCGCCAGTGATCCCCGGTCGGCCCCTTTGGACACGAACTCGGTGACGATACCCGCCGGGTCCGTGTACCGGACGTAGGGGATCTCCTGTCGCTCCGTGTCCGTCGCGACAAACTCGATGCGACCCGCCAGATGGGCGCGGCCGTGGATGCCGGTGGCGAGACCGAGGTCGGCGTTGGTACCGCCAAGATGCAGCGTCAGCCGCGTGATCGACTCGGTGACCGGCTCGTCGCTGGCGAACGCGCGGGCGAGGATCGGGCGGTCACCGTGGAACTTTCCCTTCCAGTGGCATCGCTCGCACGTTTCGCGCGCCGGCCGCATCCGCTGCGGCGAGGACGGTACGGGCCGCGGCACCTGTCCGGTGGCCACGTGCATCAACTGGCGCAGGCCCTGGAGCTTCGACTGTGCTACCGCATCGGCACCCTCGCCGACGTGGCAGTTGACGCAC
>JBIKWH010000478.1:0-3904 GCA_044356435.1 Vicinamibacterales bacterium | reverse complement strand
CAACTCACCGCCGTCCTTGATGGTCTCAGTCAAATAAAAAAGAGCCCCGATCTGCAGCACCGCAGACTCGCTTACGCCCGCAGCTGGTGCACCGAACTCGAAACGGAACTCGAAAACCAAATCGAACGACTTGCCCATGAAGGCAAACAGTTTCTGAATGACCGACGTTTTGAAGAAGCCGCAAACATCCTCAGACAAATTCCTGTCGCCCGCCGAATCAACAGCCAGTACCGCGATGCCTGTGAAAAACGCGACCTCGTCAAAAATCTCGAAACCCGCTTTCTCAACGCACTCCAAACAACATCACTTTCCGAATCACTCGAACCCCTCCAGCAGATCCTCGTCCTCCAGCCATTCAGAACCGAACTCACCGCCCAACTGCACTCCAGAGTCGCCGATATCGATGCTCAGGCCCGCAGGGAAATTCAAAACTGCAACTACGCTGCTGCCACAGAACTGCTCACATCCATCCCCGAAGCACTTCGCGACCAACCACTGCTGCTGCTCGCCAGCCAACGCCGCAACGAGATCCTCGCCCTCGAAAAACGCCTGCAGTCCGCACTCGCCGAATGCTGCCTCGCCGATCTCCACAATCTCCTCTCACAACTCAAAAAACTCGCGCCGGCACACCCCGGCGTCAGCAAAGCCGAAATGGAACTCAACCGGCTCGTCGAAATGCGCCACCTGCAGGCAGAAGGACTGGCAGAACTCAACCGCGATTACAAAGCCGCACTTGCCTGCCTCAATGACGTTCCCGAAGATCTCATCCGCACAAATGTTCGCTCAAGCCTAATCGAAAGACTCGATCGTATCGAACAACTCGAAAATCAACTCCGGCAGGCACTTGACCGCGGTGACCTGCTGAACGCCTGGGAGCACTCGGAACAGCTTAATCAGCTCACTATTCGCCCCTCTACAGCCTCACTCGCAGTCCAGACCGAAGCCCAAAAACGCAATACCGAAGCCGAAACCATCGCCCATCGGCAGAAAAACTGGATGCTCGCCATCCGCTTCCTCGAAAATATCCCCGAACCGCTCCGCAATCAGGCTCTCTACTGCGAAGTTGCCACTGCCGTCCGCCGTATCGAAGAACTTCAAAACTCACTTCGCAGAGCACTCGAAAAAGAAAAACTCAAACGCGCTGATACCCTCGCTACTGAACTCGCCGCACTCCAGCCAGAACTCCCCATTCCCAACGACCAAATCCGAAGACTCGCTGAGAAATTCCTGAAATATGCCGCCAAACTCGTCATCAAACGACAAGACTACGACCGCGCTCAAATCATACTCGACGAAATCCCGCTCCGCTTTCGCGAACAACACTGGAAAACCCTCGCCAATCGCCGCAGCGAAATCCAGTCCCTCGCCGCCCTCCTCCACCAGCACGCCGCCGAAAATAACCTCGACAAACTCCACGAAGGACTCGTGAAACTCCAAAAACTCCAACCACAGCACCCGGAACTCCCTCTGCTCACCGCCACACTCAAGGCTGCAGTCCTGAAAATCGAAACCACCTGCGCCGAAAGAGCTGATCGGTTCCTCGAATTCGAAAATGCAGCCGCCGAACTCGTCAAAGTCCCCGCCCCGCTTCGCAATCTCCCACTTCATACACGTATCATCAGCGCCGCCCACGAAATCCGCGTCGCACGCGAACGAATTCACCACGCCAATAACAACCGCGACTGGAACGCCCTCGAAGCTGCCTCTGAAGACCTCCTGAGAATTCTCCCCAACGACTACCGCGCGCTCCTGCATCTGAAACTCGCCCGGGAAGAACTCAAAATCAGACGAAAATCCTGAGTTCCTGCTCAGATGAAACGCCCCTCTCAATCCCCCTTTTCAGCAGCCCAAAACCCCTTTCTAAACCCCCTTTTTTTGCTCAGTAAAGGGTGGTATAAAATTAATCCTGAAGTAAGTACACAAAAAATGCCGAAACAGGTATTGACAAATACTTCCTTGTCTGTATCATGATGCATCCAACTGCTACACGTTTGCATCTCTGTCAATTCCCCTTTCAGGAACTCGCCGCCATGGTCGCCAAACCCTCCAAAAAAGCCCCTGCCAAACCCCAAAACGAACACCAGGCACTCCTCGAAAATACCGTCGGCCAAATCGAAAAAATGTTCGGCAAGGGCTCCATCATGAAGCTCGATGCCACCGAAAATGCAGGCGGCTTCCCCGGCATCTCCACCGGCGCCCTCTCGCTCGATCTCGCCCTCGGCGGACGCGGCTTTCCCCGCGGACGCATCATCGAACTCTTTGGACCTGAATCCAGCGGCAAAACAACACTCGCACTGCACGCCATCGCCAGCGCACAAAAAGAAGGCGGAATCGCCGCCTTCATCGACGCCGAACACGCACTCGACCCCCAATGGGCTCGCCGACTCGGCGTCAACCTCGACGAACTTCTCGTCAGCCAGCCCTCCTACGGCGAAGAAGGCCTCCAAATCGCCGAAATGCTCGTCAAATCCAACTCCGTCGACATCATTGTCGTCGACTCCGTCGCCGCACTCGTACCCAAAGCCGAACTCGATGGCGAAATCGGTGACTCACACGTCGGCCTGCAGGCACGCATGATGAGCCAGGCCATGCGAAAACTCACCGGTGCCATCTCCCGCGCACGCGCAACCGTCATCTTCATCAACCAAATCCGCGAAAAGATCGGTGTCATGTTCGGCAGCCCGGAAACCACCCCCGGCGGACGCGCACTCAAATTCTACAGCTCCTGCCGTGCTGATGTCCGCCGCATCAATCAACTCAAAGAAGGCGAAACCACCATCGGCATGCGCATGCGTGTCAAAATCGTCAAAAATAAAGTCGCCCCGCCCTTCCGCGTCGCCGAATTCGACATGTTCAGCACCTGCGGCATCAGCTACGAAGCTGACCTGCTCGATCTCGCTGCCGAAAACAAAATCGTCGACCGCAGCGGCAGCTGGTTTAACTACGGCAGCACAAAGCTCGGACAAGGCCGCGACCGCGCTCGACAGTTCCTCCAGGAAAACCCCGCTGTCGCCGAAGAAATCAAACAACGCATCCTCGCACTCAAGAACCTCAACTCCCCCGCCGGTGCTCAGGCCGAAGCCGAAGCCGAAGCGGCCGCCTCAGCAGAAGACGAATAACGCCCCCCCCCCTCCAACTCAGACATCTCTGTCGCCGTTAACAAAAGTGCCATCGGGATCGCACCCAATGGCACTCTCTTTGCCCCATCATCGCAATCAATACCGCGGCTCAAACTCCGCCCAGTCACTCAACTTTCAATTCCAGCGTACTACCCGCCGATACCTCGATCGTTCGCTCCATCGATCCCTCCAAAAACGGCTGCGAGATCCCCAGCTTGCCAAGTGCCGCTTCATCGCCCGAAATATACCATGTGTACTTGCCCGGCGTCGCTTTGGCCGCAAACTTCCCCGCCTTAATCTCAATCACTGCCGGCAGTCCACTCTCCATCGGCTGCAAGCTCAGCTTTACTCCATCAAGTGGCGCACCCGCCTTGGTTACTGACCCGGAAATGTCCACGGGTTCCGGACTGGTACCCATATCCAAAGAAGACTGACATCCCACCAAAGCCAGCAACGCCAGACAAATCAACTTTCGCATATTCAACGATCCCGTCAAAAGAAAATCGCCGCCGCTGCAGTGCAGCAGGCGGCGAAAAAATCAGCCTCGACAAACTTCACTGGAAACTGGCACCCAATCAGAAGTCGCTCGTCACGCGACCGTCATCTGCACCAGCAATCCACTTCAGTGTCAGCGTGTCGATGTTCTCGCTGATAAACCGCACAGAACCGTCACCCATGGCAGCCTGAACACCGCCAGTGTGCCAACTGTAAGGCTCGTCGTTCGGTCCACAGTTGTTCACTGTCCACGGACATTCCACAGGACCACCGGACGGCGTATTGTAGTT
>JBIKWH010000257.1:0-3925 GCA_044356435.1 Vicinamibacterales bacterium | reverse complement strand
CGAGCGTGCGGCGAATCGCCTCTGCGCCGTACACACGCGGCAGGAGCGTCATCACGGCCGGCACGATCAGAATCTCCGCCAGGAAGGCCGTGGCCATCGTGAGGGCCATCAGGCCACCGAACCACGCCGTCGGCTTGTAGTCGGACCCGAGCATCACGGAGAACGCGGCCGAGTTGATGATGGCCGTGGTCAGCGACGCGCGCCCCTCATGTTCTGCAGCCGAGCGGATCGCGTCCGCTGTCGAGTAGCCGGCCAGCACATCGCGACGATACCGGCCGATGAAATGGATCGTGTCGTCGTCGGTGATGCCCAGCGCCACGCTCGCCACCATCACCGTGGCGATGTTGAGGGAAATGCCAATCCAGCCCATCAGCCCGAGCACCGCAAGCACGGGAATCGTGTTGGCCACGACACCGAGCACGCCGAAGCGGGCCGAGCGGAAGAGCAGGAAGATCACGACGAAGACCGTCACAAAGGCCGTCGCGAAGCTGCTGAACTGGGACGTGACGAGGTAGTGGTCCAGGGTCGCGAAGATCCGGCCCGACCCGGTGGCCGTGGTCGTGATGCCCGACCCCGCGAAGATGCGCGTGGCGATCGCCTCGGCCTGATTGATCTGCTCGAAGACCACGTCCGAGCTCATCGACGCCAGCTTCACGGACATCTGGCCACGCGAGTAGTCACTGGCCACCATCCGCGCCAGATCCGTCCGGCCCTCGCCGGACAGTTCGAAGACGAACAGCTCCTGCGCGATGGCCTCCGGGGATGCCGGCACGACGGCCTGGTCGGCGCCACCGCCGTTCAACTCGCGGTTCACACGCTTCACGTAGTCCGCGACGGACGTGACCTTCTTGACCGAGGGCAGGCGGAGCAGCTCCGCGCGAAGGGCTTCGAGCCGGCGCATCGTGTCCGGCGTCTTCATCACGCCTGGTTCACCCTCGAACATCACGTTGAAGCTGTAGACACCGGCGAGGTCGCGGTCGATGACCTCGGCCGACTCGTGGATCGGATGTCCGTCGGCGAAGAAGTTGATGTGGTTGGTATCGACGCGCAGGTGCCAGATGCCGGCAATCGCCACCGCCGCGGCGATGCCCACAGCGGCCAGCACGGTGCCCGCCCGGCGCATCGCGAACCCCGCCACCGAACCGACCGGCTTCGCCAGCCAGCGTTCCTGGGGCGGCGGAGCGGTATCGGGCTTCACGAGCGTCAGCAGCGTCGGCAGGAACACGATCGACATGGCGAAGTCGACCATCACACCGACCGCCGACCCGATGCCGAACTGCCGCACCGCCTGGACGTCGCTCGTGGCGAGCGAGAGGAGACCGAGCGCGGTCGTGACGCTGGCGCCGAGCAGCGGCAGCCAGAGGTGCTCGACGGTCGAGAGAAACGCCTGCTTCGCCTTCCCATGCTCGCGCAGTTCGTGGATGAAGTGCTGCACGATGTGCACGTCGTCGGCCACGGCCAGCACCAGCACGAGCGGCGGCAGCATGCTCGCCAGCACGTTGTACTTGAAGCCCATCAGCACGTAGAGGCCCATGGTCCAGGAGGCGCTGGCCAGCACGGCGAGAACCACCAGCACCGTGGCCCGCCACGACCGGAACATCACGATGACGCCGATGATCATCAGCGCCAGGATGGGCGGCGTGAGCTGCTGGGCGTTGCCGATCGTGACGCGGTTGTAGGTCTCGCTGATCTCGAGGCTGCCGTTGTAGAACGCCTGCATGCCGGCCGGCAGTCGCGGGTCGACAATCCCGTGGATGGACTCGATGACGGCGCCGCGGGCGTCGTCGATGCGGTCTTCGTCGAAGGTCACGACGATGGCCGTCGTCGTGCCGTCCTCGGAGACCAGGTCACCGCGCAGCAGCTCGTCGCCGAGCGCCCGGCGGCGCACCGCCTCGGGTCCGCCCGCGGACTCGATGTCGCGGATGAGCGGCTGCACCTCGATGCCACCGCTCTCAGAGGTGCCGCTCCCTTCGCCTTCCTCCGGGAGCGCGCGGACCACGTTGGCCGTGGCCAGGCTGTCGACCCGCTCGACGAGCTGCACGCGGCGGATCTCGTCGCTCATCTCGCGAATCGCCGCGAGGGACTCCTCCGTGAACAGCCGGTCGCTCTTGAGCCCGACGAGCAGCACGCGTCCGCCGCCGAACTCCTTCCGGAACCGCTCGTAGGTCAGGTAGACCGGATCGGACTTCGAGATCCAGGCGCTGATGTCGTTGTCGAGGCTGGTGAAGTTCACGAGCGGCGCCATCGCCACCATGCCGATGACGACGATGGCCGAGAGCACGTACCGGGCGCGCCAGAGCTGGCGCGCCATCCAGGCACTCACGGCACCTGCTCCAGCCGCCGGCGGCTGACGTCGTCGTCAGTCAGGCCGACGTTGTAGCGGATGCCGGTCGTGTCGAGTTCTGTCCGGGTCCTCGCCCGCTCGTTGGTCACGGACAGTGCCAGCACCGTCCAGATGCCGTCCACCTTCTCGAGGCGGCGGACATCGAACACCTTGGCCCGCTCGCCATGCCGGTCGAACTCCTCGGCGTGGACCATCACGAGGCTGTCCTTCAGGATGGTCGAGAGCGACCGCGGATGCAGCGCGCGGGCGTCCTTCGCCCTCGACTCAACGACCCAGGCGTCACGGCGCGTCCCGTCCGGCGCGCTCCAGCTCGCCCGCTCGTCGGTGAAGGTGTAGGTGTAGTCGGCCACCTGCCGGCCGCCGATGTCTTCGTAGCTGAGGTCGCTGCCGACGAAGCTCTCCTGCTTCTCCGCGCCGGAGATCCGGCGGACGCGCCCGAGCGCCGGCAGGAACAGGAAGCGCTCGTCGTCCTTCCCCGGAGATTCCCAGACCAGAAACCCTGTGTTGCGGATGTCGCCGGGACTCGAGAACCTCACCAGCGTGCGGTCGCCTGTCTGGCCGCTGCCGCGCTTCGTCGACAGGGTCATGACGCGCTCACGCATCCGGCCCTGTCGATCAAAGAGCCGCATCCGCATCTCGGCCCTGGAATCACGACCAGTGTCGCGGTCCTGAGCCTCGCGGACGACCGCCTCGGCCGAGGCTGCACCGCGTGCTGGCTGAGTCGCCACCGGCCTTGCCACCGCCAGCGCGAGGGCGGCAACGCCCGCTGCCGCGCAGCTCCGCACCAGCCCGTGCCCACGCAACGTCGTGGTGCGCCTCATGCACAAATTGTGTGAAGCGGTTCACAACGATGTCAAGTTCTGGCCTGTTTTTACGTTTTTGGAGGTTTTTCAGCGCGACAGCTTGAGGTAGCGCTCGTCAGGCCTGCGTCGTATAACCGTGTGAAGATCGCCAATGGGCCGGCGTCCGGCCAGGCGAGTTCCCCGTCTCCCAGAGAAAGATCCGGTAGCCCGTGCAGAGAGCGTTCAAGTGGTCCTTCGTCCTCCTTGTGTGTGCCACCACCGCACTGACAGGCGCGTGTTCGAGCGGAGGCGCCGGCACGGCAACTCCGGCGGCAGGCCAGGCAGGTGGCCCCTCACGGCCGGGCGGTGCCGGCGGGGCGGTGCCCGTCACCGTGACCACGGCACGTCAGCAGGCGGTGCCGGTCGAGATCAAGGTCATCGGAGCGGTGGAGCCGCTGTCCACCGTCTCGGTTCGGGCGCAGATTACCGGTGAGCTGACGTCGGTCAATTTCCGTGAAGGCGACGACGTGACCAGGGGACAGGTGCTCTTCACGCTCGACCGCCGGCCGCTCGAATCGGCGCTGGCCCAGGCGGAAGCGAACCTCGCCCGCGACGTGGCGCAGGCCGCCAATGCCCGGGCGCAGGCCGTCCGTTACCAGGATCTCGCCCAGCGCGGCATCGCGACGAAGGAACAGGTGGATACCACGCGCACCGCCGCGACCGCCCTCGAGGCCGTGGTCGACGCCGACCGGGCCGCCATCGAGAACGTGAAGATCCAATTGCAGTACGCGACCGTCTC
>JBIKWH010000258.1:0-3925 GCA_044356435.1 Vicinamibacterales bacterium | reverse complement strand
TGCTATCCGAGCGGATGGCCTGCTGCGACGACCGCGCGATGAACTCCGCCTCATCCAGGTCATCCGCCGCGCGATAGCCGACGATCAGATCTCCGCCCTTGCGGTCCGTGAACAGCCGCTTCTCCTTCCGGTTCCGGTTACGCGAGATGACGGCCGAGGCTGCGTCCAGAATGACCTGAGTCGACCGGTAGTTCTGCTCGAGCTTCACCACGGTCGCGTCGGGAAACGTGTGCTCGAAGTCGAGAATGTTCCTGAGGTCGGCACCACGCCACTTATAGATGGACTGGTCCGGGTCGCCCACGACGCAGAGGTTCCGATGCCGGGACGCCAGGTACTCGACCAGTAGAAACTGCGGCCGGTTCGTGTCCTGATACTCGTCCACCATCACATAGCGGAACCGCGCGGCATAGCGGTCCCGAACCGCCGGCACCTTCTCAAACAGTTCGACTGTTTTCAGCAGGAGGTCGTCGAAGTCGAGCGCGCGGGCCTCGCGCAGGGCCTCGGCATAAAGCGCGGTGACCTTCGCCATCAGCTTCTCCCGAGGGTTCCAGTCGGAGTCGGCGCCGGGTACCGATGCCTCCATCCGGTTCTTGGCATGGCTGATCCGGCTCAGCGCCACTCTCGCCGGCAGGGATTCCTCGTCCGCCCCGAGCGACTTCAGCGCCTGCTTCACGACTGCCAACTGGTCGGCGCTGTCATAGATGACGAAGTCGCGCGAGAGACCGAGATGGGTGGCCTCCCGGCGAAGCAACCGCGCGCAGAGCGAATGGAACGTGGAGATCCACATGCCGCGGCAGTCGGTTTTCAGCAGCGCCTCGACACGCGTCCGCATCTCCTCCGCGGCCTTGTTCGTGAAGGTGACCGCGAGGACGCCGTCGAGCGGGGCAAAGCCCTCCTGCACGAGATAGGCGATGCGATGGGCGATGACCCTGGTCTTACCGGAACCCGCCCCTGCGATGATCAGCAGCGCCCCGTCCGTCTGCTCGACGGCCGCGCGCTGCGCTGGATTCAGTGACGCCGTGAGGTTCACACGACTTACTCGACCGTGACGCTCTTGGCGAGGTTCCTCGGTTGATCGACGTCGCATCCCCGACGGACGGCGATGTGGTACGCCAAAAACTGAAGCGGGATCGTCGCCAGCACTGGCGTGATGAGGTCTCCGGCGTCCGGAATCTGGATCTCGACATCGTGGGCCGGATCCAGCACGGCGGCCATCCGCCGTTCGCCCTTTGACGTGATCGCGATCACCGAGCCGCCACGGGCCTTGGCCTCCTGCACGTTGCCGAGCATCTTCTCGAACACGTGGTTCCGTGGCGCGATCGCTACGATCGGCATCTGTTCGTCGATGAGCGCGATCGGTCCGTGCTTCATCTCGCCGGCGGGATAGCCCTCGGCGTGAATGTACGAGATCTCCTTGAGCTTCAACGCGCCCTCGAGCGCAATCGGATAGTGAATACCCCTGCCGAGAAACAGAAAGTCTGTCCGGCTTGCAAACCGCTCGGCCACCTTCTCGACCGCTGCGGACACCTTCAAGGTGTCCTCGAGGAGATGCGGCAAACCCATCAGTGCTTCAAGGTGTGGTTCCAGTGCGTCCGCTGAGAGTGCGCCCGTTTCCTGCGCGAGGAAGAGGGCCAGCAGCTGCAGCGCCACGAGCTGCGACGTGAAGGCCTTTGTCGACGCCACACCGATCTCCGGTCCAGCGTGTGTATAGAGCGTGCCCTGCGCCTCTCGCGTGGCCATACTACCGACGACATTACAGATCGCGACGCCAAAGGCGCCACGACGCCTCGCCTCACGCAGCGCGGCCAGCGTGTCCGCGGTCTCACCCGACTGCGTGATCGCTACCACCAGCGTGCCCGGCAGCACCACGGGCTCGCGATAGCGGTACTCGGACCCGTAGTCGACTTCGACCGGCAGGCCCACCAGCGTTTCGATCAGGTACTTGCCCACCAGGCCCGCGTGCCACGATGTTCCGCAGGCGAGAATGGTCACGCGCCTGATGCCTGCCAGCACGTCCGGCGTCAGGTTCAACTCGTCGAGAAACACCCGCCGGCTCTCCAGCGACACGCGCCCTAGCACGGTGTCACGTACGGCCGTCGGCTGCTCGTGGATCTCTTTGAGCATGAAGTGGCGATGACCGCCCTTCTCGGCCATCAGCGGGTCCCAGGAGATCCGCTGTGGTGCCTTCGCGATGGGTGTCCCGGCAAAGTCCGAGAACGCGACGCCGGCCTTCGTGATCACCGCCATCTCGCCGTCGTCCATGAACACGAGATTGCGCGTGTGGCTGAGCACCGCCGGAATATCGGACGCGACGAAGAACTCGCCGTCGCCAAGCCCGACCACGATCGGCGGACCACTGCGGGCGGCCACGATCGTGTCCTGGTCATCAGCAGAGACCAACACGATCGCAAACATGCCCTGCAGTAGCGCCAGCGCGCGACGGACGGCAGCGGGGAGCCCGTCGCCGCGCGTCTCCCGCTCGACGAGATGCGCCACGACCTCTGTGTCCGTCTGCGTAGTGAACACATGCCCGGCGGCCTGCAGTTCCGCCTTCAGCTCGAGATAGTTCTCGATGATGCCGTTATGGACGACGACGATGCGGCCCGAGCAGTCGCGGTGCGGATGGGCATTCTCTTCCGTCGGCCGGCCATGGGTGGCCCACCGCGTGTGTCCGATGCCGAAGGTCCCACTGACGGGGTCGCCCTGGAGGGCTGTTTCAAGATTGGAGAGCTTGCCGGCCGACCGCCGGAGCTCGATCCCGGCCGGACTGACCAGCGCGACGCCGGCCGAGTCGTACCCGCGGTACTCCATTTTCCGGAGCCCCTCGATGAGCACCGGGAGAACTGGCTTGGGGCCGACGTATCCAATGATTCCGCACATGGAGCGCTTAGTCTTTCCGGGGCCGCCGTGCGGCCCACCCTTCGATATTGCGCTGACGCTCCCGGGCGACGCCGAGCCCTGCGGGCGGCACATCCTCGGTGATTGCCGAACCCGCAGCCACATACGCACCCGCGCCAATCGTCACCGGCGCCACCAACTGCGTGCCGCTGCCGATAAAGGCCCCGTCCTCAATCACGGTCCGGTGCTTGTCCTTGCCGTCGTAGTTACAGGTAATGGTGCCTGCGCCGACGTTGACCCCCGCGCCGACCTCTGCGTCCCCGATGTACGACAGATGGTTCACCTTTGAGCCCTCCCCGAGCGTGGTCTTCTTGAGTTCGACGAAGTTGCCCACCTTCCCGCGCGGCCCGACACTCGTGCCCGGCCTGATGTGGGCGAAGGGTCCCACCGTCGCGTCGTCGCTGATCGCGGAATCCGTCAGCACACAGAAGTTATTCACAGTTACGCGGTCACCGACCCTGACATTCCGCATCCGGACATAGGCCTGAATCTCACACGCCTGGCCGATGTGGGTGGATCCCTCGAGCACCACGCCCGGATGCAGCACGGTGTCGGACCCGACCGTCACGTCCGCGTCTACGTACGTGTTCGCGGGGTCCACGATCGTGACCCCGGCCGCCATGAGCTCTTCGTTCTTCCGCTGTCGCATCGCGCCACCCGCCTCCGCCAGCTCGCTCCGGCTATTGATCCCCTGAATCGACGCCGCGTCTCCGGCCGTCGCAGTGGCCACCGCCAGTCCGCGCCTCCGGAAGATCTTCACCAGGTCAGGAAGGTAGTACTCCCCCTGGTTGTTGTTCGTCGCAATCTCACCAAGACCCTGCCAGAGCAATGGAATCTGGAACGCGTAGATCCCGGAGTTGATCTCCCGAATCTCCCGCTGCGCCGGGCTGGCATCCCGTTCCTCGACAATCGCCGTGATCGCACCGTTCGTCCGGATAACACGGCCATACCCAAACGGCTGGTCGACTTCGGCCGTCAGCACTGTTGCCGCCGCCCCTGCCGCCTTGTGGACCTGCAGAAGTGACTG
>JBIKWH010000256.1:0-3926 GCA_044356435.1 Vicinamibacterales bacterium | reverse complement strand
GGCTCCACGGTTCCTCCTCCGGCGGGTCTCCACGGTCCGCTGCTCCTGTCCGCGGTGGCGCTCTACACCGCCGGCTTCCTGATCTGGTTCCCTACGGCGCTCTCCGTCACGGACGAGGCGCACTACGTCTCCGGCGCGCTGGCGCTGGTGCGCGCGGCGTCGACAGGCGTGCTCGACGCATTCACGGGCGCCGCCATGACAGGCGAGGCCCCGACGACCTACCCGGCGGGCACCGCGTTGCTGCAGGCACCTTTTGTCGGCCTCTTCGGCTGGCACGCGGCCGCGTTGGCGTCAGTCATGGCGGTCTGTCTCGTCGCGGCCGTGCTGTGGCGGTGGCTGCGGGAGTCCGGGCGCTCAGCGGCGCCGGTGTGGCTGTGGCTGGGATTCCCGCCCGTGCTCGGGATGGGCCGGCTCGCGATGAGCGATGTGCCCGCGGCGGCCTGCGTGACGCTCGGGCTGTACGCATTCTGGAAGGGGAGTCAGGCCGGCGCCACGTGGCGGCCGTGGCTGGCCGCGGGCCTGGCGACGGGAGGCTCGCTGGTGCTGCGCGAACCCCTGCTGCTGATTCTCGGCCCGTTCGCGGCCGGTGCCCTGTTCAGGCGCGAGCGGCACGCGCCGGCGCTCGGACTGGGCGTGCTGGCGGGGGTGTCACTCCGGCTGCTCACCGGACTCCTGATGTACGGCGATCCGCTGGCGGTCAACCCTGTGGGCTTCGGCTTCTCGGCTGCGGCGGTCGCGCGCACGGCGCCGGTGTACCTGTTCGCGCTCGTCGTCCTGGTTCCGGGTTGCCTGCTCTGGATGCCGCGGTACCGCGGCTGGCGCTGGCCGGAGTGTCACGCCGCCGTGTGGGGCACGATGGGCTTCTTTCTGCTCTACAACTACAGCACGGCCGCGACGATCGACCTGCGGGCAGTCCTGCTGCTTGGCCGGTTTCTCGTTCCGCTCGTGCCCCTGCTGGCCTGGTGTTCCTCGTCAACTCTCGGTGTGTGGTGGGAGCGGTGGACGGTGGGTCGGAGCGGGCGCAGCTGGGCCGCGGTACCGCGTCTGTGGATCGCCGGCGTGATAGGCGGGGTGCTGGCCGTGCATCCCGTGATGGCGTCCTGGGACCGTCTCCAGGCGGGCATCGGCGCGCGGATTCTGGCTGCGACTCCGCCCGCCGCGACGGTGGTGACGGTGTCAGCCGACCTGGAAAAGTACATTCACCCCGCGACGGGACGTCGGCGGTTGCTCTCCGCCGACATCGCGACGCCCGAAGCCATGCCGGGGCTGATGCGCGAGGCCGGCGCCATGTTCGTCGTGGCCGTGGAGCGTTCGGCGGACGCCTACGAGCAGGAAGTGGCCGGGTTGGTGCGCGACTACCGGGGTGCGCTGGCCCGGGTCTGCGAACTGACGTTGCTGGTGGACGAGGAGATGGCCCCGGGCACCCGCCTGCGGGTGCACCGGGTTGGTGCGTGCGCGGACCGGGCGGTCCACGCCGGCAAGGTCAGCCCTTGAGCGCCGCCTTGTGATAATCCCGGTACATCAGGGCGATCCCTGAGATCGAGATCTCCTTCGGACAGACGGCTTCGCACTCGCCTTCGTTGGAGCAGTTGCCGAAGCCCTCTGCATCCATCTGGTCCACCATCCGGACCACGCGAGTGTAGCGCTCCGGCTGGCCCTGAGGCAGCAGGCCCAGGTGCGTCACCTTGGCCGACGTGAACAGGTGCGCCGACGCGTTCTTGCAGGCGGCCACGCACGAGCCGCAGCCGATGCAGGCCGCCATGTCCATCGCGGCCTCGGAGACGTCCTTCGAGATGGGCAGGGAGTTGCCGTCCGGCGCGCCGCCCGTGTTGAACGACACGTAGCCGCCCGCCTGGATGATGCGGTCGAACGCGCTCCGGTCCACGACGAGATCCTTGACGACGGGGAAGGCCTTGGCCCGCCACGGCTCGATCGTGATGGTGTCGCCGTTCTTGAAGCTGCGCATGTGGAGCTGGCAGGTCGTCGTCCCGCGGACCGGACCGTTCGGCACGCCGTTGATCACGAGGCCACAGGCGCCGCAGATACCCTCGCGGCAGTCGGACTCGAACGCAATCGCGTCCTCGCCCTTCTTGATGAGGCCCTCGTTGACGACGTCCAGCATTTCGAGGAACGACATATCGGTGCTGACCTGGTCGGCCGTGTAGTCGACGAGCCGCCCCGGCTTGCCGGGGCCGTCCTGCCGCCAGATCTTGAGCGTGATGCTGATGGTCGCCACTTACTTGTAACTCCTCTGCGTGGGGTGCACTTCCTCGAAGACGAGCGGCTCTTTGTGCAGCACGGGAGCCTTGCCGACGCCCTGGAACTCCCAGGCCGCGACGTAGGAGAAGTTCGCGTCGTCGCGCTGCGCCTCGCCGTCCGGCGTCTGGCTTTCCTCGCGGAAGTGACCGCCGCATGATTCCGTCCGGTTCAGCGCGTCCCGGCAGAGCAGCTCGCCGAATTCCAGGTAGTCGGCCACGCGGCCGGCGTGCTCGAGGCTCTGGTTGAGATTGTTCTGATCACCGGGGACGGACACCGTGTTCCAGAACTCTTCGCGGAGCTTCGGAATCTCGTCGAGGGCCTTCCGAAGTCCGGCGTCGGTCCGCGCCATGCCCGCGTAGTCCCACATGATCCGGCCGAGCCGGCGGTGGAACGACCGGATCGTCTGGTTGCCCTTCACCGCGAGCAGGCTGTTGATGCGCTCCTGCGTGGCCGCCTTGGCCTCCTTGAACGCGTCGTGGTCGGTGGAGACGGCCGGGATCGTCGTGCTGCCAAGGTAGTGGGCCAGCGTGTAGGGAATAACGAAGTACCCGTCGGCCAGCCCCTGCATCAGCGCGCTGGCGCCCAGCCGGTTGGCGCCGTGGTCCGAGAAGTTGGCCTCGCCGAGGACGTGCAGGCCCGGAATCGTGCTCTGGAGGTTGTAGTCCACCCACAGGCCGCCCATCGTGTAGTGGATGGCCGGATACATCCGCATCGGCACCTTGTACGGGTCGTCGTCGGTGATGCGGTTGTACATGTCGAACAAGTTGCCGTACCGCATCCGGATGACGTCTTCGCCGACGCGCTTGATGGCATCCGCGAAGTCCAGATAGACGGCCAGGCCGCTGTCACCGACGCCGCGGCCGTCGTCGCAGGCCTGTTTGGCGTTGCGTGAGGCGACGTCGCGGGGCACGAGGTTGCCGAAGCTCGGGTACTTCCGCTCCAGGTAGTAGTCGCGTTCGCTCTCCGGAATCTGCTCCGGCGGCCGGGTATCACCCGGCTGCTTCGGCACCCAGACGCGCCCGTCGTTGCGCAGGCTCTCGCTCATCAGCGTGAGCTTCGACTGATGTTCGCCGCTGACGGGGATGCACGTCGGGTGAATCTGCGTGTAGCAGGGGTTCGCGAACGCCGCGCCGCGCTTGTGGGCGCGCCAGGCGGCGGTGACGTTTGAGTTCACCGCGTTGGTGGAGAGGTAGTAGACGGTGCCGTAGCCGCCCGTGGCGAGCAGAACGGCGTCGCCGGCATGGGTTTCCAGCTCGCCCGTGATCAGGTTGCGGACCACGATGCCTCGGGCCTTGCCGTCGATGACGACGAGGTCCAGCATTTCGCGCCGCGGATACAGGGTCACGGCCTTGTCCGCGACCTGCCGCATCATCGAGGAGTAGGCGCCGAGCAGGAGCTGCTGGCCCGTCTGCCCGCGCGCGTAGAACGTGCGCTCCACCTGCGAGCCGCCGAACGACCGGTTGTCGAGCAGGCCGCCATACTCACGGGCAAACGGCACACCCTGGGCGACGCACTGGTCGATGATGTGCACGCTCGACTGTGCCAGGCGGTAGACGTTCGCCTCCCGCGCGCGGTAGTCGCCGCCCTTCACGGTGTCGTAGAAGAGCCGGTACACGCTGTCGCCGTCGTTCTGGTAGTTCTTCGCCGCGTTGATGCCGCCCTGGGCG
>JBIKWH010000424.1:0-2720 GCA_044356435.1 Vicinamibacterales bacterium | reverse complement strand
CCGCGGGTCGTCCGTGTTCGGATCGGCGCCGCGGTCGAGCAGCGCGGCCGCCAGCTCCCAATGGGCGTTGATGATGGCGAGTCCGAGATGGGTGGTGCCGTCCGGCGCGACCGCCTTCAGGTCCGCGCCGAGATCGAGCAGCGCGAGCACCGTCGCGAGATGTCCACCGCGAATGGCGAACATCAGCGGGGTGATGCCGGTGGAGGACTTCGCCTCGACGTCACCGCCGGCTGCGGCCAGCACCCCGACGGCCGCCGGATGGCCTTCCGCGGCGGCCCACATCAGTGCCGTCTGCCCGCGAACCTCTTCCTTCGCATTCGGATCGGCGCCGTAGGCCAGCAGCCGCTGCACGACGCCGGACGCTCCGGTCTTCGCGGCGATCATCAGCGCGGTTTCGCCGGAGTCGCCCCGCGTGGCGCGCACATCGGCACCGGCCCGGAGCAGGACTTCGACACACGCGTCATCACCGTTGGTGGCCGCAAGCCACAGGGGTGTCACGCCGTACCGGCTCTGGCGGTTGACGTCGGCGCGCGCCCGGATCAGCGCCTTCGCCAGATCCGTGTGGCCGCGCTGGACGGCCCAGTGCAGTGCGGAGGTCCCGTCCTGCTCAGTCGCATTCACGTCGACCCCGGGCTTCACCAGCAGGGACCGCGCGGTGGCGACATCCCCCGCTTTCACAGCCTGGACAAGGGGGGAGATCTCGACGCGTTCCGCGGGCGACGCGTACAGCGCCGATGGGCCCAGCAACGGCATCACCGCGACCAGGCCAATCCGGCCGGCCTGGGCAACCCGCCGGCCCCACGCACAAGAGGTTTCCACCAATCGCCCCACGTCTCCTTGAATCAGCCTTGAACTTTGTTAAGATAACGCGTCCCGTTCGATTGCGCCAGTGGTATGACGGGGAGGCGGAGAGCGACGTGAGAAAGGTGTTCAGTATGAACGTGCCGGTCCTTGGTGTGATGGTGTTCGCGGCCGTGGCCGGCCTTGCGACCCCGTCCGAAGCGCAGACCCCAGCCGCGGCAGCGACCGTCGACACGAAGGCGACGGTCGACAAGTACTGCGTGAACTGCCACAACGACCGCCGGAAGATCGGTGGTCTGTCCCTGCAGTCCGTCGATCTCAAGGACACCCGCGCCAACGGTGAGGTCCTCGAGAAGCTCGTCCGCAAGCTGCGCGGCGGTGTGATGCCGCCGGTCGGCTCCCCCCGCCCCGAACCCGCGGCCTACGCGGCGTTCCGCCAGACGATCGAGCAGCAGCTCGACCAGACCGCGGCGCAGAGCCCGAACCCGGGCCGCACCGAGGGCATGCACCGCCTCAATCGCGCGGAATATGCCAACGTCATCCGCGACCTGCTGCACCTCGAAGGGCTCAACTACTCGACGCTCCTGCCCGGCGACGACGCCAGCTACGGCTTCGACAACATCGCCGGCGTGCTGGGCATGTCGCCGACGCACCTCGACCAGTATCTGAACGCCGCGCGCGCGGTGAGCCGCGCGGCCGTCGGCGACGTCACCCTGCCGCCCAGCGGCGAGACGATCATCCTGCGGCCGGACCTCTCGCAGGACGGTCAGCTCGAGGACATGCCCTTCGGGACGCGGGGCGGCCAGAAGCTGCGGCGCTACTTCCCGGTCAACGGCGACTACATCATCCGGTTCCAGGCCTTCACGGGCGTCGGCCTCTCCGAGGAGGAGCCGAACTTCATCGAGCTGACGGTCGACGGCGAGCGCGTCTTCTACGAGAAGATGAAGCAGAAGCCGATCCGCCACACGATGACCGGCGCCGACATTCAGGCCAACACGGACTGGGAAGTCCGCGTGCCGGTGAAGGCGGGGCTGCGCGAGATCAGCGTGACCTTCGTGCAGACGACTTCGGGCCAGCTCGAGGATCTGCTGCAGCCCTTCCTGCGGCCTCCCGGTGTGTCGTCGTTCCGCCTGACGCGCATGGGCGGCAACTCGGGTCCCTACGTCGGGCAGATGTCCTTCACCGGTCCGTTCGGTACGACCACCGTCGGCGACACGCCGAGCCGCCGCCGGATCTTCTCCTGCCGTCCGGCCAGCGCCGCCGGCGAGGAACCCTGCGCGCGCACGATTCTCTCGACGGTCGCCCGGCGCGCGTACCGGCGTCCGGTCACGGCCGCCGACATCGACGCGCTCATGACGTTTTACGCGAAGGGCCGCCAGGGCGGCAGCTTCGAGACCGGCGTGCAGGTAGCGCTCGAGCGCCTGCTCGCCAGCCCCGACTTCCTCTTCCGTATCGAAGAGGACCGCAAGCCCGCCGCCGGGCAGCGCGCTTACAAGGTGGGCAACCTGGAGCTCGCCTCGCGCCTGTCGTTCTTCCTCTGGAGCAGCATGCCGGACGATGCGCTGCTCGACGCCGCGCAGAAGGGCCTGCTGAGCAACCCGCAGGTGCTGCAGCAGCAGACGCTGCGGATGCTGAAGGACCCGAAGGCATCGGCGCTCATCAACAACTTCGCCGGTCAGTGGCTGCGCCTGCGCAACGTGCCGGGCATCGACCGGAATGCGCAGATGTTCCCGGACTTCGACGACAACCTCCGGCAGGCGATGCGCCGCGAGACGGAGTTGCTCTTCGACTCCGTAATCCGCGAGGACCGGAACGTGGTCGACCTGCTCACGGCGAACTTCACGTTCGTCAACGAGCGTCTCGCGCGCCACTACGGCATCACGGGCATCTACGGCAGCCACTTCCGCCGGGTCCCGGTC
>JBIKWH010000255.1:0-3946 GCA_044356435.1 Vicinamibacterales bacterium | reverse complement strand
CACTACCGCTGCTGGATCGCGTGAGTCCCGACAACACGGGACTTGTGCGCCTGCGCCAGGCAGGCCGGGCCGCGACGCTCCGAGTCGTGCCCGGCGCGAACGCGAACCAGGTCACGCAGAGCGCGTTCGACATCTCGCGCGAGCCCAGCTACAAACAGTCCGCCGTGCGCGTGGAGCTGGCGGAGCGTCCTTCGGGAGCAGGCGTACGATGACACGACAGGTAAGTGCGCTGAGCGACTCCAGCACGCTCGCAATGCTCCACGAGATCGGCAGCCGTCTGGCGGCTGACGACCCGTTGCACTCCGTGCTGCAGCTCATCGTGACGTTCGTGTCCAGCGTCGTGCCCTGCGACTCGTGCTTTGTCTACGTCCTCGAGCAGGACGCGCTCACGCTGCGCGCCTCGAAGAATCCCCACACCGACGTGGTCGACCGCCTGACGCTGAAAGTCGGCCAGGGCATCACCGGCTGGGTGGCCGCGCACAAGGAACCGGTCGCCGTGGCGAACCGGGCCTTCGAGGACCCCCGCTTCCAGATGTTCACGGCGCTGCCCGAGGACCGCTACGAGGCGATTCTCTCGGTGCCACTCCTCAGCCGGGGTCAGGTCGTGGGCGTGATCAACGTCCAGCACCGGCAGCCGCACGCGCATGGCGAGGAGGAGATCCGCGCCATCGCGACGATCGGCTTTCTGGTGGGCGCGGAAGTGGAGATGGCCCGGCTCGAGGCCGCCAACTCAGAACTCTCCGAGCAGCTCGAAACCCGCAAGGTGCTGGACCGCGCCAAGGGGATCCTGCAGCGCGACCTCGGCCTGACGGAGGAAGAGGCGTATCTGACGATTCAGCGCCAGAGCCGTCAGCGACGCAGGAGCAAGAAGGAGATCGCCGAAGCGATCATCATCGCGGAGGACCTGCGCCGCGGGAAGTAGCTCGTCAGGGTCGCCGCAGGTCGAAGGCCGCCATCTCCGCGAGGTTCCGTACCAGGAGATACCCGCCCGAGAGCGCCGGGTGATTCCACGTCTTGCCGTTCAAGACCGGAAAGCGGGCCACCTCCTCGTGGCGGGCTGGGGTGGCGCGGACGAGGGCGAGGTCGCCGTCTTCCGCGAGCACGACGAGGTGGCCGCTGGCGAGCAGCACCTGGCCGTAGCCGTAGCGCCCGCCTTTCCACTTCAATTCGCCCGTCGCTGCGTCGACGCACGCCAGGATCGCCTCGTCCAGCCCGTAGATGAACCCCTCGTGCAGCACGGAGCTCGTGAACTTGTTCTTCATCCGCGTGTTGCGCCAGACCTCGCGGACGGCGAACCGCCCCTCAGCCGCGGACACCTCGAGCGCGGCCGCACCCACGCCGTAGCCCGACGAGATGAAGACGCGATCGCCGCCAAGCAACAGCGGTTGCGCGACCGTGATGTCGTTGTAGGTCTGCCAGGGATACTCCCAGAGCACCGCCCCCGCCTCAGGCGTGAGCCCCATGAGGCGCTCCGCGGTGAGCACGAGCAACTGCCGCGTGCCGGCGAGCGTCACGAGCATCGGTGAGACATAGGCCGCGCGGTCGTTCAGGGCCGACCAGGCGACCTTGCCGGTCTGCCGGTCGTAGGCCACGACCGACTTCCCGTTCGGGCCGCCGGGCAGGACCACCACGGTGTCGCCCACGATGAGCGGCGATGCAGACATTCCCCAGATGACGTTGGGCGCGCCGGCGTCCGCCAGCATGTTCGTTCGCCAGCGTGTACGACCCGTGGCCGCGTCGAGCGCTCGCAGCTCACCCTGGGCGCCAAGCGCGTAGACGGTGCCGTCGAACCAGGTTGGCGTGGCGCGAGGGCCGTCGCCGCCGAGGGTCTCCTGGAAGCGCGCGGGCCAGGTGCTTGTCCACAGTTCCCGCCCAGTCGCCACGTCGTAGGCCGCAACGACCTCATCGTCGCTACGCTGCTCGATGGTGAAGGCACGGCCGTGGGCCACGGTGAAGGAGGCGTAGCCGCCGCCCACCGGCTGCTTCCAGCGCGGGGTCAGACCTGCGGCCGGCCAGTCGGTGCGTATCGGGAGCTCCCGGTACTCGCCGTTCCTCAGCGGGCCGAAGAAGTCTGTCCAATAGGGACGGACGACCGGCTCCGAGGCGTCCGCCCTTTCCGCGGCCGGCGGGGCCAGCGCGTCAACACCGACAGGCTCGGTTGCTGGTTCGACGGGCGCGGGCGCCGCCGCCTCGGCGCGCTGCCGGGCGCGATGCTCGGCGATGAGCGCGGCCTGTTCTTCCGGGCTGGCCACAAACTGCAGCGACGGCACGCCGCCGCCCTCCATGACCATCCGGAGTCCGAAGAACTGATAGAGCACGCCGAAGGCGATGACCAGTCCGGCCACGCCCATGGCGAAAAGCGTGAGGATTCGTCGGAGCTTCATCATGCGTCGGCCTCAGGCTACACGATGCCGTCCGGTCGAACACGGTCTGAACGCTTGCGATCCGAGAAGGCGACTGGATACAATCGGGGTTCGTCGATTCCGCAGTAATCGCCACAGGGACCGACGCGCCCTTCCCCGATGGGCCGGTAGCTCAATTGGCAGAGCAGCAGACTCTTAATCTGCGGGTTGACGGTTCGATTCCGTCCCGGCTCACCACTTCTCGCTGCGCTCGAAGTGTTCTCGATGAAGACCTGCGAATACGCCGGTGCGCCCTTCGCGGAACCTCGCTCCCATCCCTGGGTCGATGTCGCCGGCGATCCCGATTGCCGCTACTACGACCTGACCGAGTACCCCGCGCTTATTCGCACCGCGCTTGAGGACTTCCGGCCCTGGAGCCGCCACTCGGCGATTGACACCTTCTACGCACTGCTTGAGGAGATCAACCAGCCCGGCTCGGTGTTCGAATCGAACGACTGCGCCTTCACAGGGCCCGACGAGAACGATCTGCCGCAGTATCCAGCGACGCTGCAGTGTTCGGGCAGGGTCATGGTGCTGTTCCGGGACCTGCGCCAGAACACGACGACAGGGAGCGTCGAACGCCTGAAAGACCAGCTTCACCACACGCTGGCCGGACTCGACCCCGACCTTGACAGGGCCATGATCGGCACGACGCTCATGCCGGTCCGCTATCTGGCCCTGGCGGACGGCGACGCACAGCTCGGCTGGCAGCTCATGATCTCGTTCTGGGCTTGGGGAGATACGGTGGCCGACACCATGGCAACTCTGGACCGGCTGTTCGGGAATCTCACGCTCGCGCTGCGCCACCTGTCTGTGCGCGGGGCGTACCCATGATTCCGGACTCCGTGGTGATTGCCGGCACGCGCGCCTGGCTCGTCCGCGCCGTCATCGGCCTCAACCTTTGTCCCTTCGCCAGGGCGGTCCACACGCGCAATCAGGTGCGCTACGTCGTGAGCCGCGCCACGGAGAGCGACGCCTTGCTGGTGGAGCTCCGCGACGAGCTGCGGCTTCTGGCCGCAGCCGATCCGGAACTCATCGACACAACGCTGCTGATCCACCCCTACGCGCTCCAGGGCTTCCTCGACTTCAACGACTTTCTCGGCGTGGCCGAGGATGCGCTGCGGGACGACGGACTGGAAGGCGTGCTGCAGATCGCGAGCTTTCACCCGTTCTATCAGTTTTCCGGGACTCGTCCGGATGACGTGACCAACGCCACCAATCGCTCGCCCTACCCGACGCTCCATCTCCTGCGCGAAGACAGCGTGAGCCGCGCCGTTGCCGCGTTTCCGCACGCCGACGCGATCGCCGAGGCCAACGGACGCACCCTGCACGCCCTCGGCGCCGATGGTTGGGCCACGCTGCAGGCGCAGTGCAGGTCCGACGTGGAGCAATAGGGCACCAGGGTTTTCGGTCGGAGCCACGGTGTTTACCCACCCCGTGTCTCAGGGTTTGCCCGCTGTGAAGGGCAGCCCCCGCGGCCTACACTCCGCGCCATGATCAAGATCAAACTCCTGACGTTGTTTCTGACGGGACTGCTGGGGGCG
>JBIKWH010000253.1:0-3967 GCA_044356435.1 Vicinamibacterales bacterium | reverse complement strand
TGCGGCTATGCGACAGCCAGTGCATCAGGTCGTTCAGATCCTGCTGGAGTGGTTCCAGGTGCTCTTCGTACTCGCGTCGGGTCATCTCGCTCATCGGTGTGCCGTCCTGTCTGCGGATCGTAACGCGCGCCCCTAATACGGAGTACAAATCGGGGTCGTGAACCTCTCGCTGCTGTTGCTGGCCGGGTACTCGGTCGTCGTCGTCGCGCTCGGCTTCTGGAGCGCGCGCCTCGTGCGCGGCAGCAGCGACTTCTTCGTCGCGGGCAGGAGCCTCGGGCCGGGGCTGGTCTTCACGTCGATGATCGCCGCCAACATCGGCGCGGGCGCCACGGTCGGTGTTGCCGGTCTCGCCTATCGCGACGGCCTGAGCGCGTGGTGGTGGAGCGGCTCGGCCGGCGTCGGGTCGCTCGTGCTCGCCTTCTGGGTCGGCCCGCGGCTGTGGCGCCTCGCGAAAGAGCGTGGCTTCTACACGACGGGCGACTTCCTTGACGCCCGCTACGGCGGCACGGTGCGCGGTGTGGTGACGGCGCTGATCTGGCTCGGGTCGCTGTCGATCCTGGCCGCGCAACTGCTGGCCGGCGCCACCATCCTCAACGTGATCGCCGGCATCCCCCTCTGGGCGGGATCGCTCGCCGGGGGCGCGATCATGACGGCCTACTTCGCCGCGGGCGGCCTGCTCGGCACGGCCCGCGTCAACACGTTGCAGCTCGCCGTGATGCTGATCGGCTTTGCGGTGGCCCTGCCGGGAGTCGTCGGCAATGCGGGCGGCGTCGCCAGTCTGGCCACGGCACCGGGACTCCCCGAGGGCTTCGGTTCGCTGCTGCACTCGTCGGGCCCGGGCTCCGGCTGGACGTTCCTGCTGCTCGTCGGTCCGGCCTTCATCGTCTCGCCTGGCCTCATCCAGAAGTCCTATGGCGCCGCGAACGAACGCGCCCTCCGCTGGGGGGTCGGGCTCAACGCCGTCGCGCTGATGGTCTTCACCTTCGCGCCGGTGCTCCTCGGCATGGCGGCCCGCGTGCTCGAACCCGGAATCGCGAACCCGAACGCGGTGCTGCCGCAGGTCCTGACCCACCACCTCACTCCGTGGCTCGGCGCGATCGCGCTGGCCGCGATCTTCTCGACTGAAGTGGATACCTGCGACGCGGTGCTCTTCATGCTTTCCACGTCGCTCTCACAGGACCTCTACAGGCGCCACATCAATCCCGGTGCGAGCGACCGGCAGTTGCTGACGGTCGCGCGCGGCGCGGCGGTGGTCGGCGGCGCGGCGGGGGTGACCTTCTCGGTCTTTCTGCCGACGGTGGTCGAAGGCCTGAGCATCTTCTACTCGCTCCTCGGCGTCACGCTGCTCGTGCCGGTCGTCGGTGGACTCTTCATCGCCCGCGCTGGATCCCGGGAGGCGCTGGCGTCGATTGCGGGTGGCGTGGTCGCATGGCTGGCCGTCCGCTTCTGGCTGCGGGGGATCTCGCCGTGGATGGATCCCACGTTTGTCGGTCTCGTCGTCGCCGCGCTGGCCTTCGGCCTCGTGCTCGCGCTGCCTCGCAGGCAGCAGCCGGCCTGACGCACGGGTCGCCGCATTCCCCTGATCCCGTCGGGCGTGGGAGAATCGCCGGATGGCACAGCAGACCTACCGCATCGCAGTGATCGCCGGCGACGGCATCGGCCCCGAAGTCATCCCGGTCGGCGTGGACGTCCTGACGCGCGCCGCGCAGAAGGCCGGCTTCGGCCTCGAGTTCACGGACCTGCCGTGGGGCTGCGAGTTCTACCTCAAGACCGGCAAGATGCTGGACGACAACTGGGTGGAGACGCTCAAGGGCTTCGACGCGATCTACCTGGGTGCCATCGGCGCGCCGACCGTGCCGGACTACATCTCTGCCGGTCAGCTTCTGCTGCCGATGCGGCAGCTCCTCGTGCAGTACGTCAACCTGCGGCCGATGCGCCTGATGCCGGGCATCAAGAGCCCGCTCGGCGGGCGTACCGCCGCCGACATCGACATGATCTGCGTCCGGGAGAACTCCGAGGGTGAGTACTGCGGCGTCGGTGGGCGCATCCACGTCGGCACGGACCTCGAGATGGCCGAGCAGACGGGCATCTTCACGAAGAAGGGCATCGAGCGCGTCGCCCGGTTCGGCTTCGAGCTGGCGCGCACGCGGCCGCGGAAGATGCTGGCCAGCGCCACCAAGAGCAATGCGCTGCGCCACTCGATGACGCTGTGGGACGACGTCGTGGCGGAGGTCGCGAAGGACTATCCGGACGTCGAGCTGAAGAAGTACTACGTGGACGCCCTGGCCGCGCGCATGATCACGCACCCGCAGACGGTGGACGTGATGATCACCTCCAACCTGTTCGGCGACATCCTCACGGACATCGGCTCCGCGATCTCGGGCAGCCTCGGCGTGGGACCGAGCGGCAACATCAACCCGGACCGCACCTTCCCGTCGATGTTCGAGCCGCTCCACGGCTCCGCGCCGGACATCGCCGGCAAGGGCATCGCGAATCCGATCGGCACGGTCTGGGCTGGCGCGATGATGCTGGAGTTCCTGGGTCAGGCCGCCGCGGGCGCGAGCATCGTCAAGGCCATCGAGCAGGTGCTGACGGACGGCGCCGTGAAGACGGCCGACCTCGGCGGCAAGGCCACGACGAAGGAGATGGGCGCGGCGATCGTCGCCGCGCTGTCGTAGCACCCCGGGTAGCGCCTCAGCCGAGGCGTTCGATCGCCAACAGTGAGATGTCGTCTTTCAACGGGCCGTCGGACCACGCCCGGAAGGCGGCACAGATCCGGTCGAGGCCTTCGCCAAGCGGACGCTCCCGCCACCGCTCGATCTCGGCCAGCAGCCGGTCAAGGCCAAACTCCTCGTCTGCGGCATTCAAGGCTTCGATGGCGCCGTCCGTATAGCAATACAGGCGATCGCCTGGCTCGAGCGTCAGCGTCTGGTCGTCGTAGCAGGCCTCATCCATCATCCCAACGGGAAGCCCCGCGCCGGCCACCGGCGTTGCCGGTCCCCTCCGCGGAAGCCACACCGGCGCCGGGTGGCCGGCCATCACGTACTGGATTCGGCCGGAGCGCGGGTCGGCAACGCCGTACACGAGCGTGAAGTACTGGCGGGTGCGGTCCATCGGGAACTGCCGGTTCAGCCGTTCGGCGACGCGGGACGGCGCCACGACCGACGCGCCGGCGTTCTCGGTGAGCAGAGAGCCCTCGACGGTCGGCGACAGCAGGTGCGCCAGGGTGAACGACAGCAGCGCAGCGCCCACGCCATGCCCGCTGACATCGAGCATGTAGATCCCCAGCCGGTTGTCCGGCAAGGAGACGACGCCCACGCCGTCGCCGGCAAGATCCTCGCAGGGCTGGAACGCGTGAGCGATGCGCAGTTCCCCCGCCTGGATCTCAGGAGGAGGCAACAGCGCCTGCTGCACGCGTGCCGCCAACTTCAAGTCGTGCTCCAGCGCCTGCTTCGCCTTCCGCAGGCCGTCCTCCGCCAGGCGACGAACCGTGACGTCGGACTGGATGCCGATGAAGTGCGTGACCTCGCCCGCAGCGTCCCGGAGGGGCGTAATCGACAGGCGGTTCCAGAACGCGGTTCCGTCCTTGCGGTAGTTCAGAATCTCCACCAGGCATTCGCGGCGATCCGCCAGGGCCGCCCGGATCATGGCCACGGCCGACGTGTCGGTCTCCGGACCCTGAAGGAATCGGCAGTTGCGGCCCAGCACGTCCGCAACCGGGTATCCGGTCATCCGCTCGAATCCCTGGTTGGCGTAGATCAGCGGGCGATCCGGCCGTCGCGCGTCGGCGATGGTGACGCCTTCGGCTGTGACGTCGAGAGCGAGATCCTTCAGCGCCCGTAAATCGGGCACGCCTCTCGGCCAATCAGCAGTCGTCGGTCGTTCTGTCTCTTCGGCCATCAGCGACCCACCAGTACCCTGACCAGTCACCCGGGTGAACCGACTGACGAGGCGCCCCATCTTACAG
>JBIKWH010000252.1:0-3972 GCA_044356435.1 Vicinamibacterales bacterium | reverse complement strand
CGCGGAGTGGCAGGAGCGCCTGACGGCGTTCACCCGCATGGCGAACGGGCGGAGCGAGGTCAGCACACCGTCGCGCCAGGCCTCCCGCATCATCGACCCGCCGAACGGCCGGTTCCCCGCGCTCACACCGGAAGGCACGCGGCGGGTGGCGGCGCTCAAGGCCGCCGAAGCCCGGATGGAAGGGCCCGAGGACGCACCGCTCTACACCCGGTGCATGAGCCGGGGCGTCCTTTCCATGCTGCCCACGTTCAGCAACCAGCACTACGAGATCGTCCAATCGCCAGGCTGGGTCGCGATCCTCTACGAGCACGTGCGCGTGGCGCGGACGATTCCCCTCGACGGACGCCCGCATGTGGACGACGCCATCCGCACCTGGATGGGCGACCCACGGGGCCGCTGGGAGGGCGACACGCTCGTGGTCGAGACGACGAACTTCCGGGACGGGTCGCTCGACGCCGGCTTCGTCGCAAGCGACGCGCTGCGCGTCGTCGAGCGGTTCCGGCGGACCTCGGTCGGTGAGATGCAGTGGCAGGCCACGGTGACCGACCCGAAGATGTACACCGCGCCGATCACCGTGTCGTTACCCCTTCAGAAGGACGCCGTCACGGACCAGATCCTCGAGTACGCCTGCCACGAAGGCAACGAGCGGACGCTCGAGATGAAGCTGAGCACGGCCCGCTGGAAGGAACGTGGAGGAAAATAGCCGACATGCCCCGCACCCGACTCCCCGCCTCTCTCGTCGCCCTGACCGCGAGCTGTGCCCTTGCCACGGTCGCGGCGCAGACGCCGGCCGCGCCTGGCCGGCTCAACCAGGTCATCGAGCGCTTCCAGCAGGGTCTCCCCTCGTTCAACAACGAGCACTGGCGCTACATCGCCATGGAGCACGCGCCGTGGGACACGAAGGAGGTCGTGCAGATCCTCAAGAGCCTGAAGCCCGAGGGGGCGGCCCGGCCGAGGCTCACGCCCATCATCCGCATGCCCCAGGAGGCCGACGACAACTTCAAGTGGGCCATCAAGCAGGCGCTCGACGTGGGCGTGATGGGCGTCATCCTGCCGCACGTCACCTCGCGCGCCGAGGCGCTCAGCTTCGTGAAGGCGATGCGCTTTCCGCCGCAGCGCGGAGCGAAGTTCCCGGAGCCGGCCGGCGTGCGCGGCTGGGGACCGACCGGAGCCGTTCCCTACTGGGGTCTGGACAACAAGTCCTACACGCTGGAGCGGGCTGACGTCTGGCCTCTGAACCCGAAGGGCGAGCTACTGGCGATCGTGATGATCGAGTCGCGCGAGGGCGTGAAGAACATCGAGCAGATCCTCTCGGTGCCCGGCGTCAGTGGCGCGCTCGTCGGCCCGAGCGATCTGAGCATGGACCTCGGTGTGGGGCCTGACCCGACGCACCCGGAGGTGGAGGCGATGACCGCGCAGGTCGCGCGCGTCTGCGTGGCGAAGAAGATGCTCTGCGGCACCTTCCAGGCGCCGCCGGCCGAGGTGAAGAAGCGGATCGAGCAGGGCTTCCGCCTCTTCACGGGCGGTGCCGGCAACTACCAGGGCTGAGGTCCACCGCCCGGTTACGGCTGGTAGCATGGCCTATGCGTGTTGCCATGTTCAGCGTGCACGCGTTTGACCGCGAGTTCTTTGACGCGTCCAACGCGGAATATCGACACGACCTCCACTACCTCGACGCGCGGCTGACGCCGGCCACCGCGAGTCTCGCCAGCGGATTCCCGGCCGTGTGTGCGTTTGTGAACGACCAGCTCGACGCGGAGGTCCTGTCACGCCTCTCGGCCGGCGGCACCCGGATCATCGCGCTGCGCTCCGCCGGCTTCAATCACGTGGACGTCAGGAAGGCGCAGGAACTCGGACTCACCGTGGCCCGGGTTCCCGCGTACTCCCCGTATGCGGTGGCGGAGCACGCGGTGGCACTCATCCTGACGCTCGACCGCCACATCCACCGCGCATACACCCGGGTCCGCGACGGCAATTTCGCTCTCGATGGCCTGCTGGGATTCGACCTCCACGGTCGCACTGTCGGCGTTGTCGGTACCGGCAAGATCGGAACCGTTGTCGCCAGGATACTCAGAGGTTTCGGGTGCCGCGTCATCGCCCATGACCTCTCGCCGACGGACGAGTGCCGGGCGATGCAGGTCGAGTACGTCACGCTCGACACCATCTGGGAGCAGTCGGACATCATCACGCTCCACACACCCCTGACCGCCGACACCCGGCACCTGGTGAACGCAAAGACCGTCGCCCGGATGAAGCCGGGCGTGATGCTGGTCAACACGGGACGCGGGGCACTGGTCGACACCGCGGCTGTCATCGCCGGCCTGAAGAGCGGCCACATCGGCCACCTCGGCCTCGACGTCTACGAGGAAGAGGAATCCCTGTTCTTCGAGGACCTCTCCTCCCACATCATTCAGGACGACGTGTTCGCGCGCCTGCTCACGTTTCCGAACGTGGTCGTGACGGCACACCAGGCCTTCTTCACCCGAGAGGCGCTGGGGGCCATCACGCGGACGACGCTCGAGAACATCCGGGCGTTCGAAGATGGCCGGCGCAGCGGCAACGAGCTCTACTGACGCTACTTGGCGCCGCTCGTCTCGCGCGCCTTCGACTCGGCTTCTTCCTTGAGCAGCCGCAGCGCGTTCGCCGCCTCGTTGCCGTAGGTCCCACGGATGAGGCCGGTGTCTTCCGGCACGGGCAGGCCCTTGGCCGTCATCAGCTTCCGCAGCAGCGCTGCCGCCGCGACCTGGCGGAAGAAGATGCCGCCGTTCACAATGCCGTCCGCGATGTGCACCGGCATCCAGCCTTCCTTGTTCAGGCCCAGATCCGTGCGGTCGCGGCTGGCGTCGTAGGTCTTCACGTCCAGCTTCGCCCCGGCGTCCACGAGCATCTGAATCACGGCCAGATTGCCGCGGTAGGCCGCGCCATGGAGCGGTGCCCAGCCGCGTTTGTCACCCTGGTTCACGTCCACCTTGCCGGTCGCGAGCAGCAGGCGGACGGCGGCGGGTGCGTCGTCGTCCATGCCGTCCTCGTTCGGCGAGCGGATGCCGTTACCGGCCGCGGCCATGAAGGGCGTCATGCCATCGGCACCGGCGGCGTTCACATCCGCACCGCGCTCGATGAACAGCTTCATCAGTTCCGCATCGCACACGCGTGCCGCCATGAGCAGGGGCGTCGCGCCGATCCGGCTCACGTAGGACGCGTAGCGATAGCCGTCCTGGAACTCCCGTGTCGCCCGCGCGTCGACGCTGGCGCCCTTGTCGAGCAGTCGCTTCGCCAGCTCCACACCGGACACGTTGCCGGTCATGCGCGGGCCCGTCGTCCACCCGAGGTTCGTCCGCGTCTTTCCCACCTCTGACCGCGACCGTGCGAGTTGGTGCAGCGCCGTCCAGCCGTTCTCCGCGGCGTTCGGATTCGCGCCGCGTTCGAGCAGAAAGGCCGCCACTTCGTAGTGGCCGTTGGCAATGGCGATGGTCATGACCGGCGTCGGCGGCTCCTTCGGGTGGACCACGACTGACTCATTCACGTCCGCACCGGCGTCGAGCAGCGCCGCGACGGCAGCGAGATGTCCCCGGCGAGCGGCGAAGGCCAGCGCCGTAAATGCCCCGTACTGCGGGTCCTGTCCGGTCGCCTTCGGGGCGGTGGCCTGGGCACCATTCCTGGCAGCCGGGCCAGGCGGCATCGCGCTGCCCTTCGGCTTGGCCGGCGTGAACGAGCGCGCGTCGAGCTTCGCGCCAGCCTTCGTCAGCGCGGTGATGGCCTCGGCGTTGCCGTGAATGGCTGCCCACATCAGGGCCGTCTGGCCCCGCAGCGACTCCGTGGCTTCGAGCTTCGCCCCGCTCGCGAGCAGCAGGCGAATCACATCCGCCTTCCCGGAGCGGGCAGCCGTCATCAGCGCGGTCTCACCGCCGGGCAACGCGGTGTTGGCATCCGCGCCGGCCTTGAGCAGCCGCTCGACGCCGGCGGCGCTGCCGT